>CAZOSU010000327.1:0-3236 GCA_964582515.1 uncultured Acetatifactor sp.
AAATTTTACCTCCGTGTTTTGCATTGTTTTGGGTACATCCGTGTACCCTGTTTTTTATGAATAAACCCGGCCCTAGGATTCCGGTTTATTACCACTGTTACTACTGATTGTTCTTTACAATCACCACATTCGCTTTTTTCTTTTTGTACTTCTCCGGGTGCTCCGGCTCGGCGTAGTACTTTGGAAGCTTTTCCAGCTCCTGTGGGTCTGTGATGCGCTTTTCCAGTGCCCTGCTTCTTACAATATTGACATCCTTGGGTGCATCAATCATAATTCTCATATGTCCACCCGTACCACCTAAGAACACAATTTTCACATCATCGCCGATAAGTATGTACTCTTCCTGCCTTACTGACATTCTTAACATTTCTTTTCCTCCTTGAATTTTTTTTACAAATCCATTTGTCAAAAAATGTAACTCTTTTATAAATTGTGTTACATTCTGTCGATTATAGAGTGACGCTCTTGAATATCTGGTCTCTATCATCCTGCTCAATTCCCAGATAGCGCTTCGTTACCTGGTATGTGGAATGGTTGTAAATATTCACCAACAGTGCCGGCTCCGCCCCCTGCTTCCATGCGTGGTATCCAAAGGTTTTCCGTAGAGAATGGCAGGATATCACTCCCGAAATATTGCTGCACTCCGCAGCCTTACGAATAATGCGGAATGCCTGTACTCTGGTTATTGGTACATTCTTATTACTATGAGCAAATAAAAAGAAGCCCTTCTTCACAGCTCCTTTCCTTGCTTCCACCACGCTCCTGTATTCGTTTAGCTCCTGTATAATACTATCATTCATATAAATCTGCGTTCTCTTACCTGTTTTCTGTTCTGTAAGGGATATATGACTTCGATAGGCTTCCCTCTCAAAATCATACACATCCTCCCATTTCAATGGCAGAATATCGGATATACGCAGCGCAGTATTTAATCCCAGCACTATCAGCAGGGAATTCCGCCCGTTAGGTTGGACTTTTTTGTAGTATTTTCTGAAATTATCCAAATCAGCAGTTTGTTTAATTGGTTGTGCAATGTTCATAGCTCCTCCTTTTGCTCCACAATTACAGCAATAATAGTTTGTACAATTTTTTTATTTTTTTCAAAAAAGGTATAAAGTAATCCGGAAACCCTCCGATAAATAATGTGTAAGCAAAAAATGTAACACAATTTATAATTGTGTTACATTTTTTAATACAATTTTGCGAAGTTACTTCGCTAGCCATTTTAACAAATACTTCATCTATTTTCACTATTTTCTCAAAAAAAGGCTGCCACAGTTTCATCCGTGGCAGCCCTTAGGCTTACAAATATTTCATTATCTGCTCTCTGGCAACATCCTCGTAGCCTTCATTCTTTATCACCATTTTATAGATAGTTTCAAAATCGGAGCAAAATGCCTTGGCCACATTGACCAAACTTTTAAGACCTAACTCCAGCCCTACAGCACGTCCTTCTGCACGTCCTTCTGCACGTCCTTCATCCTTCGCATACGCTAATTCTTCCCATCTCTGCATAGCTCTTACCCCCATCTTTTCTGCGGCACGTATCTCCTTCACGCGACAATGTATCTTTCTAATCCGTTCACTGTCACTTCGTGCGGCAACCTCATCACTGCTCTCCATTACATAATCACAGAAGTCCAAAAATTCCTGCGGAAAATACTCTCTGTTGCTTCCCTTGGTATTGATAAATATTCTAAGTGCACCGTCATTCAGCTTCAAGTCCGGGCACTCCCGGCAGACCCCCTCGAAGGTGTAGCGGTACAGCCCTCTCCCGAAAATGTCAAAGGGTGCAATAAACACTAAGCATACATCGTTTAATTTATTAAAATCCTTCTCCCCGGGCGGCAGCTGGGATACATCCGTCATCCCCAGATAGTAGCGGCTCCGCTTGGGAATGTTGCAGGTATTGTTTTTCTGCATTTCCAGAAGCATAAGTCTTTCTTCTTCTGTGGTGCCAAACACATCCAGACGAATGGTGCGAAGCTCCGGTGATATGCCTTCTTCCCTCTCTACATGAGGCGCCTCCTTCAATATCACAGGCTCTCCTGTGACAATGGTTGCAACAGCCTCAAATACTTCCTTATCCGCAATGGCCTGGTCAAACAAAAATTTATCCACCAAATTCAGACCATCCAAAATGGTCTTTCCCTCCTGTGACATACACAGCCTCCTATTCCGCAGGAGACTACGCTACTCCTGCATATTGTATTCTTGTGATTATGCAGGACTCCCAAACTGCGACAGAATTGTCATAGAACGCAGCGACGCTGCCAGACAGGACCACAGACTTCACTTTTGAGTATAGTTTAGCATACTTTTTACATTATGTCAATATTTTCTCTACTATACTACTTCTGTAGTTTTATTTGAATCAAAAAGAACCGGAGTCTCCTCCGATTCCTAATTATTATGTAGTTGCAAATTTATTTATAGTTACATTCTCTGAAAAGCCTTATTCAACGCCTTAGAAATCACACCACCGCCGATACAAGCCGCAGGCATCTCCAAAAGTCCGTTTACTCCCACAAAGCCTAATACAAATGCCAGCGGATTGACACCACCGAAAAGGGAGGTATTCAGTCCCTGCATGTACTCCGTATTCCAGAAGCACAGGATAAGCATACTCATAAAGAACAGGGTATTTAATAATGCTCCCAAAAGACCGCCTACAAAATAGCATACGGTTTTCGTCTTATCAAGTTTCTTTACTGCGTTAAAAATCACACCGGATAACCATCCCATTAATGCTCTGGTGGGAACACATACCAGAAAGGTTAGGAACGGATTGATGCTAAGTAATGTAGCACCAAATGGGTCCAGACCGAAGCACTGATAAAAACTGGTCAAACCAAATATAGTGCCCAAAACAAGACCTGCCTTAGGTCCGATAATCATAGCTCCAATCACCACCGGAATGGTAATGATGGAAATGGACAAACCTCCGGTTTTGATATAACCGATTGACGTAAATGCCATAACAAGAATGATTGCAATGAGTACGGCCATCTGTACCATCTCAAGCGTCTTTTTGTTTTTCATAATATTCAATTCTCCTTTTTTGTTACTATTCTTCCCCTGGAAGATATAATTACAACTACTGTGGTATCGTATCATATTAGTTTTTTATTTTCAATATGAATATATAACAACAAATATAAGAAAAAAGAAACGGGTCTGTTGCACTTTTGCAACAGACCCTCTATTAAATCAATTTACATAAAATACTGAACACC
>CAZOSU010000328.1:0-3225 GCA_964582515.1 uncultured Acetatifactor sp.
TGATTTTGATGGAAAAGAATTACCATCTCTGGATGTATTTAAATATGTAAACTACGGAACAGAGTGTGAGCCGGCGGTGGATTATGTGGAAAGTGTTTATGCAGCACTGAATATTAACGAGTCAATTGTCCTTCCGGAAACGGTTGAGGTTGTGTACAACAACAGAGAATTATCCGGACCTGTAGCAGTTACTTGGGATGCGGAGGATATTGCGAAAATTGACACCTCTGTCATGGCAGACCATGTAGTGAGAGGATACTTAGAGGATGGTACTCAGGTGACCTGTGATTTGACCATTGCAAAGGTAAATTACGTACAGAACCCAAGCTTCGAAGAGAAAAATACGACTATGTGGAATGTAACCTACGCAGGAGATAGCAATCCTACCGATTTCCAGACCAAGAGCTCCGACGCCAAGACCGGCGATGTAAGCTTCCATTTCTGGGATGAAGCGGAGCAGGATTTCAATATTGAGCAGACCATCTCCGGTCTTGGAGAAGGCAGCTATACCTTCACGGTAGCACTACAGGGTGGCGATGTAGGTAAGGATGCAGAAATCTACGCATATGTAAAGGTGGGCGATACGGTATATCAGTCCGACCCTGTATCACTTTCCGGCTGGACGGTATGGAAGAATCCGGAGGTGCGTGATGTGGCAGTAAACGGCGAGGATGTCACTATAGGTGTCCATGTGAAGTGCCAGGCCAAGGGCTGGGGAACCATGGATGATTTCTATTTGTATAAGCAGTAAAATATGGTGATATGATATGTTGGGAGCTTCGGGATTATCTGAGGCTCCTGATTTTTTTATGAATTTATGGGTGAGAAAAAGTATTATCTACGCCCTGTTTTTGATAAAAAACACTGGAATTTCGCTTGATTTTTTGCTTGTAGAAAGAGGAATGTGCTGTGGCATGTGCGACACATCAATTTACGCCCCGTTCTGACAGTCACAACGGGGCGTGGAGGATAAGAATTCGAGAAATACAGCACGTGACCGTGACAAAACAGGGAAATACTATTATAATGAGTCTTTGAAAATGTAGGAATAAAGGGAAGGAGCATTGAAATACATGGAATTAGTCAAGGGAAAACCGGAAAATACAGAAGGGCGTTTAGAACGGGAAATCGCAGTCTATGATTTGTTGGACAGCCTGGGAATAAATTACGAAAGAGTAGACCATGAGGAGGCCAATACCATGGAGGCCTGTGCTGAAATAGATAAGGTAATCGGTACTCTTATCTGTAAGAATCTTTTCCTGTGCAATCGCCAGAAAACCCAGTTCTACTTACTTTTAATGCAGGCAGACAAGCCCTTCAAAACCAAGTATCTGACCAAGCAGATTGATTGTGCCAGACTTTCCTTTGCGGAGCCTGAGTACATGGAGGAGTATCTTCATATCAAGCCCGGAGCCGTATCCATCATGGGGCTGATGAACGATACAGAAAATAAGGTGCAGCTGGTCATTGATGCCCCGGTCATTCAGTCAGAATATATGGGCTGCCATCCTTGCGTCAGCACCTCCAGCCTGAAGATTCCCATGGCCGATGTGCTGGGGAAATTCCTGGATGCAGTGCATCATAAACCGATTATTGTAGAGTTACCGGTGGAGGAAGAAGGACTATAGGTCCTCTTCCTCCTTTGCTATTTGAAGAATACGAAGCTTTCCAAGTACAGGCATCAGAAATAGGGCAATGATACAGCCATATAAGATGCCCAATGTGGCCACTGCTAGTGCTGCGGGGAGTGCAGCATTGTTATCCGGAGAGGTATAAACCAGTGCGCCAATGGTGGAAGCAGTGGACGAAGTCATCCCGGCAATTACGGCAGTGAGAGCCACTACTTTCACGGAGAGGATAGCCTTCAAAAGGTTATCTTTGGAGATATCTTTCGGGGGAAGAATGCTCCATTTGAGGGCTCTGAAAAAGTCCTTGGATAAGCCGCAAATAAGTAGTGAGATGCAGATGCAGCCTACTACACCCAGGATGGATGGAATATCAAAATAGTCTAAAAATTGTGCTGCGCCCACAACATTGAGAAACATGAAAAAAACAGTAAATAAAAGAAGTATCAGTCCAAGTGCAATGCTGCGTAAGACAGAAAGACGCTCTTTTTTGTAGGAATACTCCGGTTCTGCAATCAGAGCAATTACATTCTCATCAGCTTTGGAAATATAATTCTCGCCGGACAGCTTTTCTCCGGATAAAAGCTCATTTACACTGATTCCCAGAACATCGCACAGCTCCATCATCACAGAGCTGTCCGGGATACCCTTGCCACATTCCCATTTTGAAATAGTGCGGTTGCTCAGGTGCAGCTTACTAGCCAGCTCCTGCTGGGTCAGGCCCTTTTGCTTCCTCATTTCTGAAATAAAAATTCCTATTTTTTCTAGATTCATGGCAGTACCTCCTTGGTTTGTTTATTATGATATAACTATGACATAAAACACTGTAAAAAGAAATCAACCCATCATGGAAAGAGTCTACGGAGGATGGAATCCGCACAAGTCTATTTATTGTGAAAAGGGGAGGACAGTGATATAATGAATCATATTTTATTCGGAGGACAGTCATGGATTATAAAGCACTGCACGAAAAACTCCTAAGCCTCTCCAAAACCGAGGGGCAGATATACGTCAGTAAGGTAACGCCGGGCAGCAGCCCCAGTCTGGGCGTGCGGGTGCCGGAGCTTCGTAAAATTGCAAAAGAGCTTGCAAAGGGAGATTATCTGGATTTCATAGAAAACGGTCCTGAGGAATTCTGGGAGTATGAGACCCTGAAGGCATTTGTCATCGGTTATGCAAAGACGGACATTGAAACTGCGATTCAGATGTGCCAGGATTTTATCCCCAAGCTTCACGACTGGAGTGTCAGCGACTCACTGTGCCAGAATTTTACCATTGCCAGAAAATACCCGGAGAGAGTGTATGAGTGGCTGATGGAGATGGCTAAGGTGGACGACGAATACCACCAGAGAGTGGTGGCGGTGATTCTGATGAGCCACTTGCTTTTGCCGGAGTATATTGATGGGATTTTGGACTGTATGAACCGCTTGAAGAACCCGGGTTACTATACAAAAATGGGCGTAGCCTGGTGTGTGGCCACTGCCTATGCCAAGTTCCCGGAAAAGACCCACGCATTTATGCTGGACAATGAGCTGGAGGATTGGACCTATAATAAGGCTATTCAGAAAATGATAGAATCCTACCGGGTGACGGATGAGGC
>CAZOSU010000329.1:0-3213 GCA_964582515.1 uncultured Acetatifactor sp.
TAAAATACCTCCTTCCGAAAGCCCGGTATTCATAGAAAACGGCCTGTTTCCGTACCCGAAAACAGACCGCACTCAAATAAAACCTATTATATTTCAAAAATAAAGGGTTCTAAACAAGCAGGATAATCCAATTCGGCGTACGCAAACAAGACCTGAAAACAGGCTTCCTCTAAACTTGTCTGCAATTCCAAATTAAACTATCTACTTCGCATTTCTCACCCTACGAGCCTTTCGCATTTTGATGTACTCATCATATCATAAACTTTATCCATTATCAAGAGTAACACTGTTTATCACTGGCAATCGGAAATTGCTCCGATAACCTTCCTAAGTGGATTGTATATCAGAGTCACTTGTTTTTCAAGTGGCCCTTTTTTACCGATAAATAATATCCTCTCTCCCCGGTCCATTGGAAATCATGGTAATGGGATACCCGATTTTCTCTTCAATAAACTCAATATACCTGCGGCAATTCTCCGGAAGCTCTTCATACTTTTTGATACCACGGATATCACACTTCCAGCCCGGGAGAACCTCAAGCACCGGCTTTGCCTTCTCTAAAAGATGTGTCACCGGGAACTCTGTGGTAACTTCCCCATCCATCTCGTAGCCCACACATACCGGGATTTCATCCAGGTAACCCAGCACATCCAGTACCGTAAATGCCACATCCGTGGTTCCCTGCATACGGCAGCCATATTTTGATGCCACACAGTCAAACCAGCCCATTCTTCGGGGACGACCTGTGGTTGCACCATATTCACCACCATCTCCGCCCCTTCTTCGCAGCTCCTCCGCTTCCTCTCCGAAGATTTCACTGACAAAGGCACCGGCTCCCACTGCGGAGGAATATGCCTTGCAGACCGTGATAATCTGTTTAATCTCATAGGGCGGAATTCCGGCACCGATAGCCCCATACGCCGCCAGCGTGGAGGATGAGGTAACCATGGGGTAAATGCCGTGGTCCGGGTCCTTTAAGGTTCCCAGCTGCCCTTCCAGAAGAATGTTCTTTCCTTCCTTAATCGCACTATCCAGAAATGCAGACACATCTGCCACAAAAGGAGCCACCATTTCGCGGTATTCCATCAGTGTCTTCATAAGCTCCTGCACATCCAATAAGGGCTTTTGATATAAATGCTCCAAAATAACATTCTTCTGTTCTACAACACTTTCTACCTTCTTTTGCAATTGCTCCTCATCAAAAAGCTCACTTACCTGAAAGCCTATTTTGGCATACTTATCTGAATAGAATGGGGCAATTCCGGACTTTGTGGAGCCAAAGGAGTTTTTACCAAGACGCTCCTCCTCATACCGGTCAAAGAGAATGTGATAAGGCATCACAATCTGTGCTCTGTCCGAAACTAAAATCCTTGGGGCTGGTACTCCCTTTTCCACAATGGACTGAATTTCCTTGAAAAGCGAGGGAATGTTCAGCGCCACACCATTACCGATGATACTGGTCGTATGCTCATAAAATACACCTGACGGAAGGGTATGAAGGGCGAATTTACCATAAGAATTCACAATGGTATGACCTGCGTTTGCACCACCCTGATAGCGAATAATTATGTCTGCATCCTTTGCAAGCATGTCCGTGATTTTTCCCTTACCTTCATCTCCCCAGTTTGCTCCCACTACTGCTTTTACCATTATTTAATCCTTTCTCTACACATTAATTTCTACGGATATTCCCAAAAGCTCTGCATTTTCTTTTAATACGGGTCTGATATGCTTTGTCAAAAATGCCTCCACCTGTTCCTTGGAACGGCCCACATATTTGGATGGCTCCATGGTCTCTAAAAGCTCCTCAAGTGTCAGGTTAAACGCCGGGTCATCTGCAATCAGCTCCAGCAGATTATTTTCCTTGCCTTCCACCTTGACACACCGCCCCGCTTCCATGGAAAGCTCCCGGATACGCTCATGGAGCTCCTGCCTGTTTCCTCCCTTTTTCACAGCATCCATCATAATATTTTCTGTAGCCATAAAAGGAAGCTCGCTGCGAAGCCTTTTCTCGATTACCTTAGGATAGACTACCAAGCCATCCACCACATTCAGGCACAAATCCAAAATACCATCCACCGCCAGAAATCCCTCCGGAATGGACAGTCGCTTGTTGGCAGAGTCATCCAGGGTTCTCTCAAACCACTGGGTTGCCGCGGTAATGGCAGGATTCAGTGCATCCGCTATCACAAAGCGGGAAAGAGATGCGATTCTTTCACTCCTCATAGGATTTCTCTTATATGCCATGGCGGAAGAGCCAATCTGGTTTTTCTCAAAGGGCTCCTCTATTTCCTTCAAATGCTGCAAAAGCCGGATATCATTGCTCATCTTGTGGGCAGAGCTTGCAATTCCTGACAGAATATTTAAAACCCTTGCATCCACCTTTCTGGAATAGGTCTGCCCGGAAACCGGATAACAGGCTTCAAAGCCCATCTTCTTTGCAATCAAAGGATCAATCCTATCGATTATCTCCTGATTGCCATCAAAGAGCTCTAAGAAGGATGCCTGGGTCCCGGTGGTTCCTTTAGAGCCCAGAAGCTTTAAACCAGACAACACATATTCCAGATCCTCAAAGTCCATCATAAATTCCTGAAGCCAGAGGCAGGCTCTTTTCCCTACCGTAGTAGGCTGCGCCGGCTGGAAATGAGTAAAAGCCAGTGTGGGTAAAGCCTTATACTCCTCCGCAAAATCAGCCAGAGCCTTCATCACATTTACCAGCTTTTTCTTCACCAGCCTGAGGGCCTCCGCCATAACGATTATGTCCGTGTTATCTCCCACATAGCAGGAGGTTGCCCCTAAATGGATGATTCCGGCAGCCTTGGGACACTGCTGCCCGTAAGCATATACATGGCTCATAACATCATGTCGTACCAGCTTTTCCCTCTCCCTGGCCACCTCATAATTGATGTCCTCGGCATGTGCTTTTAACTCCTCAATCTGCTCCTTGGAAATCACCGGCTCTCCATTTTGGCTAAGTCCCAGCTCCATCTCCGTTTCTGCCAGCGCAATCCACAGTCTTCTCCATGTACGAAACTTCATATCCGGCGAGAAAATGTACTGCATCTCCTTACTGGCATATCTCTCCGATAATGGGCTCTGATAACATTCTGTCTGCATTTTGTCCTCCCTATTCATGCACATTCTTCCTTTGCTCCACACTAGTGTAACGGTTTCTAAATAACTGCACCATTCACATAGGATATTTTTCTGAGA
>CAZOSU010000330.1:0-3194 GCA_964582515.1 uncultured Acetatifactor sp.
GCTGCGGAGGATACCAGAAACAGTATCAAGCTGCTGAATCATTTTGATATTCATACGCCTATGACCAGCTACCATGAATACAACAAGGTGGAGAAGGCACATCAGTTGATTGGTCAGATGTTGAATGGGCAGAACATTGCTCTGATTACCGATGCCGGTACCCCGGCCATTTCAGATCCGGGAGAGGTGCTGGTGAAAATGTGTCATGAACAGGGTGTGACAGTGACTTCTCTGCCCGGTCCGGCGGCATGTATTACCGCATTGACTTTATCTGGCCTGCCCACCAGAAGATTCTGTTTTGAGGGATTTCTGCCCTCGGAGAAAAAGGAAAAGGCAGTGATTTTGAAGGAGCTGCAAAATGAAAGCCGCACCATCATTTTATATGAGGCTCCTCACCATCTGGTGAGAACTCTTGAGGAGCTATATGCGGCGCTGGGAAACCGTAGGATTACTCTTTGCCGGGAGTTGACCAAGAAGTTTGAAACAGTGTTCCCCACTACCTTAGAGAAGGCCCTTGCTTATTATGAAGAAGAGGAGCCCAGAGGCGAATACGTGCTGGTAGTAGAGGGCAAGAGCTTAGAGGAGAAGCGCCAAGAGGAGATTGCAAGCTGGGAGGATATGTCTGTGGAAGAGCACATGGCGTATTATCTAAGTCAGGGCATGGATGAGAAGTCTGCCATGAAGCAGGTGGCAAAGGACCGCGGCGTAGGCAAAAGAGATATTTATCAGCAGTTAAAGCTGTAGGAGCGAGTATTATGTGCGAAAATTGTGTAAACTATGTATATGATGATGAAGACGAGTGTTATATCTGTCTGGTAAATCTGGACGAGGATGAGATGTATCGTTTTATCACCGGTACCCAGAGGGAGTGTCCTTACTTTAGACTGGACGATGAATATGCAGTGGTGAGACACCAGATATAGGAAAGAGGCGATAGACTTGAAATATATAAAACAGCTTTGTATTATTGCTGCGGTATGCCTCGCGGCAGAGGCCATGGAATACTTTATTCCCCTGCCGGTGGCGGCAAGTATATATGGATTATTGATTATGCTGGTGCTGCTTATGACCAAGGTGATTAAGCTGGAAATGGTGGAGGATGTGGCGGATTTCCTCACCGGGAATCTGGCGATTATGTTTATCCCGCCCACCGTGGGAATCATGGCCTGCGTGGAAGAGATGAAGGCCATGCTGGTGCCACTCTTTGTAATATCCATTGTGTCCACGCTGCTGATTATGGCGGTGACCGGTAAGGTGAGCCAGTTCATTATCCGCAAGAGTAGGAGGGAGGAGAAGTAATGCAGGAACTACTTACGAACTCCACTTATTTTGCGGTGGTGCTGACACTGATTTGTTTTCAGATAGGTATCTGGTTTAAGAAAAAGACCGGCTGGGCAGTGGCTACCCCCCTGCTCACAGCGACGATTATTATTGTAGCGGTATTATTGCTTTTTGATATTCCCTATGAGAGCTACAAGGAGGGGGCGAAGGTAATCAACTTCTTCCTGACTCCGGCTACTGTGTGTCTGGCCATTCCGCTGTACAGGCAGATTGAGCTTTTAAAAAAGTACCCCAAGGCAATTTTCGGAGGGATTGTTGCAGGGGTGCTGACTACTATGGTAAGTATCTTTGTGATGAGTCTGGCCTTTGGACTGGACCATCAGCAGTATGTGACATTGCTGCCAAAGTCCATTACCACGGCAATCGGTATGGGGATTTCCGAGAAAATGGGTGGCATCGTCACCATTACGGTGGTGTCCATCAGTATCACAGGAATTCTGGGCAATGTGATTGCAGAGAGCTTTTTAAAGCTTCTTAAGATTGAAGAGCCCATTGCCAAGGGGCTTGCCATCGGAACCGCGTCCCACGCGCTGGGAACCACTAAGGCCATGGAGATGGGAGAGATTGAGGGAGCTATGAGCAGCTTGTCCATCGTGGTGACCGGCGTGCTGACGGTGATTGCTATTTCGGTGTTTGCGCCGATGATATAGAATCTTAATATAGAAAACTCCCAGTTTTGGCTGGGAGTTTTCTATATCATTCTCATATACAACTTCATTTGCCCAAGCAAGTAATCGATAGCCTTTTCCTCGGACTGGAATATTTTTTGAAATGGTGTATTGTGGCGTTCTGCGGTTCGCTCCACATACCAGTTACCATTTCCATCCGAATAAAAAGACATTTCGAAGGCACCATGGTCACCGCCTAAGGGGTGACTAAACAGGCGAAAGCTGGGGCTTTCGTATTTCAAATATTTTTCTTCATACATTGTCCAAAATTCTGTGGAATTCATAGCGGTCCTCTTTGATATATAGATGTATGTTTCTCATATAAGTTTTCATGTGGTACGTAAACATGTTGCGGCGGGTATATAGTAAATTTTTGTCCGCTGATACCCTGAAAAAGAAGTTATGTGAACTAAATAATAGAATATGAAGTCGCAAAATACATAGAAATGAGCATTATGTAAACCTATAATAAAGGCGATGGTCAACTTTCAGTGCCTTGCACATGTAAAACGGGGTATTCTAAGATATTTTTTCTGTATATGTCCCAACAGAAGGTTTACATAATATTGTTCTCGCTATTTTTGTATTTACTGATTGGAAATCACCATATGGCAACGTCCCCAACGTTCATTCTGAAACGAAAAAGCCTCCGGATATCAAAGCATCAAACACTTCTTCTGCAGTTATCTCCACCAGCGGGCGCGTTTCAAAGAAGCCATCCTCCATAAGACGGATGGCAGCATCTACTCCGGTTCTATTGTAAACAGAGAAATCTGCCAGCATCTGCGCTTTTTTCTCCTCATCAGTGTTATACATCAGCTCCCGAAGTGTCTGGAAGGCACGCTGCATATCTCCCAGCTCATTATCCAGAAAGGTGACTTGAATCCCCTTACTTTTGGCAAAATCACTGTGATTGAGCAGATGCATGGCTCCGCCGTAATCATCCCTTGCAGCGATGACTACCTTGCGGATATGTCCCATAACGATAGTGCCCATGCACATGATGCATGGCTCCAGACCGGTATATAAGGTATAGGTCTTGGGATGGGGGTATTGGCGAAGGTTTAAGCTGCGGACGGCCTCTGCTTCCGCATGTGCGACAATCGGGTTGGGGATAGACCATTCCATAATCTGATTTCGCCCTTCAGAGACAATCTCTCCATCTTCATTTACAATTACTGCAGC
>CAZOSU010000331.1:0-3185 GCA_964582515.1 uncultured Acetatifactor sp.
GCTTTCTACGTTTCCGGAAAATGATTATACGGATGCGGGACAGTTGCTGGGACATATCTATATCGGAGCGGAACTGGTTGGAAAACTGGCATCGGAAATACCGGGATTCCCTAAGAAGTTAAAACATGAATTAATTCATTGCATATTGGCGCATCATGGAGAACTGGAATTTGGGTCTCCGAAGAAACCGGCTTTGGTGGAAGCACTGGCGCTTAGTATGGCAGACAATTTAGATGCGAAACTGGAAACCATGACAGAGCTTCTGAACGGTACCGAGGAAAAAGGATGGCTGGGCTTCCAGAAACTGTTTGATTCCAATGTGCGAAAAACAAGCGGAAATTAAAAGAGGATTTAATAAATGACAAAGAATCAGGTCGTAACAATTACAATAGAGGATATCGGTAATGATGGAGAGGGAATCGGCAGATATGAAGGGTATACCCTGTTTGTCAAAGGTGCGGTTCCCGGCGATGTGGCGAAAGTAAAGATTCTGAAGGCGAAAAAAACGTATGGCTATGCTAAGGTGGAGGAACTGGTTTCACCGTCGGAGCATCGTGTTGTACCAAGGTGCCCGGTGGCAGGAAAATGCGGTGGGTGCCAGCTGCAACATTTGTCTTATGAACGTCAGCTGCTCTATAAAACGGAAAAAGTCAAAAACTGTCTGAGCCGCATTGGCGGAATTTCTATGGAACGGCTGGAGCAGATTATGGAGCCGATAATCGGAATGGAGGAACCGTTTTATTATAGAAACAAGGCGCAGTATCCGGTTGGAATGAATAAAGAAGGAAATCCGGTGATGGGCTTTTATGCCGGTCACAGTCATAACATTATTGATTGTACCGATTGTGCCATCCAGGAGCCGGTGAATGCGGTAATTCTGCCTGTGATTAAGGAGTTTATGCAGGAGAAGGATATTCCTGCATATAACGAAGAAAGCACAAAGGGTCTGTTACGTCATGTACTGACAAGAGTTGGCTTTACAACCGGGGAAGTGATGGTTTGTCTGATTATCAATGGAAGAACGTTTCCTTTTGCCCGGGAACTGGCGGAACGGATTGCTTCGGTTGTGGAAGATTTTCGGGATATGAATGGAAGTGGTGGATATCGCCTGAAAAGCTTCTGTCTGAATGTGAATACGGAAAAGACAAATGTAATCCTGGGACAGGAAATTCGGCCGATATTTGGCGATACATATATTACGGACTATATTGGGGAAATAAAGTACCGGATTTCGCCATTGTCATTCTATCAGGTGAATCCAAGACAAACCGTAAAGCTATACGAAAAGGCATTGGAGTATGCGGAACTTTCCGGCAATGAAATTGTCTGGGATTTGTATTGTGGTATCGGAACAATCTCTTTATTTCTTGCACAAAAAGCAAAGAAGGTATATGGTGTTGAGATTATTCCACAGGCAATTGACGATGCAAAAGTTAATTCTAAAATTAACAATTTAGACAATGCGGAGTTTTTCGTGGGAGCGGCAGAAGATGTGATGCCGGCAAAATATAAAGAAAGTAACGGAACCATGAAGGCAGATGTGATCTGTGTAGATCCTCCGCGAAAGGGATGTGAGGAAAGTCTGCTGGATACGGTGGCGGCCATGGAGCCGAAGAGGATTGTTTATGTATCCTGTGATCCTGCTACTTTGGCACGGGATATAAAATATCTTGGAAAAAAGGGATATCATGTAAAGAAAGTATGTCCGGTAGACCAGTTCGGACATTCCGGACACGTGGAAAGTACGGTCCTGTTGCAAAGAAGAGGTGCTGATCCGGCACATTAAAGAAGGGGTAAAAACGAAAGCATTTAGAAGACATTAACGTGCTATTAGAGTTGGGTGATAAACACGTTAATGTCTTTTTTGTGTTAAATAGCATTTCAAGAGCTAAGGTAAAATATAAAATGAAAAAAATTAGAAAAATTGAGATACCTAAGAAAGATCATGGAAAAAAATTGCGTGTAGCAGCATACTGTCGTGTCAGCACAAAATATGAAAGTCAGAGAAGTAGTATGGAATTACAAAAGATGCATTATGAAAACTATATTAAAGCTCAGCCTAATTGGATATTTGTAGGTGTTTACGCTGATTATGGCAGCAGGAGTAGGATTGCAAAGCGGCCACAATTTCAAAGTATGATTCAAAAGGCTTTAAACGGACAGATTGATTGTATTATTACCAAATCTATCAGCAGATTTTCCGGCAATACAGTAGACATGTTGCAAACAGTTCAAGTTCTAAAAGAAAAAGGAGTCACCATATGGTTTGAAAAAGAAAACATCAGAAGTACAGATAGAAATATTGAATTAGCTATAACAATATATACAATGCTTGCACAGGAGGAGATTAGAAACATGAGCGAAAACATTCAATGGGGGTTTAAAAGTAGGTTTGAACAGGGAGTGACGCTAAACAATTATAAGTATTTTTACGGATATGATGTCATTGATGGAGAACTTGTTATAAACGAGCAACAGGCAGAGGTTGTAAGAAATATTTTTGATTGGTATTTGCAAGGAATGTCTTTGGGCCAGATTAAACATAAGCTGGAAGAAGCCGGAATTAAGACAGCATCCGGAAGTGATACATGGTATAAGTCAGTTATACAGGAGATGCTCTGTAATGAAAAATATATGGGAGATAGTATGCTCCAAAAATATTTTACAGAAGACTATTTATCAGGAAAGAAATCAAAGAATGTAGGACAAAAGGCAAGATATTATGTACATGACAGTCATGAAGGGATTATCTCAAAAGAGAAGTTTCTGGAAGTTGCCTGTGAGATGAATCGTAGGAAAAATATTACCATAGATTCTGATGGGACAATGATAAAGAAAAGTAAAAAATATAATCCTAATAATGTTTTAGGTAATATTCTGGAATGTGAAATGTGCGGAGCAACCTTCCGCAGGCGGACAGAAAGAGGGAAAGTTGTCTATCGATGTGCTACACGAATGGAGAAGGGCAGAGATGCATGCAAAGAGTCGCCAACTATCGGAGAAGAGCGGATTAAAGAGGAACTTGGAAAGGGAGTCTGCGGAGGGGAGTATGATGAAGAGGTTGTGCGGAAGAAGGTAGATAAGGTTTTAGTGATGAAAAAAACAGAAGTAAAAATTTTGTATTTTTAGATGGGGAACACTTGTTCTAAAACAAGAAATAGTGTATACTTATTTTGTAGCCTGCT
>CAZOSU010000332.1:0-3180 GCA_964582515.1 uncultured Acetatifactor sp.
TGCATCCATTTGAAAAGCAGGAATATTGTACCAGCGTCATGAGCGAATATGTGGCGGATATGAATGTATTGCTTACTTATCTGAAGTGCCTGGATGACTGGGAGGATGAGAAAAAGCTGCACAGCCTTTTATTTGGGAAGCTGTTAGAGGGGAAGACCAAGGAGCGGCAGAAGCTGTACATGGACAAGGTGCGCCGGATTCAGATGCTGATGCATACCTTAAACGAGAATGAAAAAAAGAATCTGGACGATGTGGACGCCATGGCCAGTCTTTTTGGACAGGTGATGGGGGAAATTGTGGCTTGCAGAGAGGATGAGTGGACGGAGAGCCTTAAGAGACTGGGCTTTTACCTGGGAGAATTCATCTACGTAATGGATGCATATGACGATATCGAAGAGGATTTGAAAAAGGACAGATACAATCCGCTGAAAAAGAAATATGAACAGCCGGATTTCGAGGAAAGTGTCCGGACAGTTCTGACTATGATAATGGCGGAGTGTTGCCGAGAGTTTGAGAAGCTTCCTATCATTGACCATGCGGACATATTACGCAATATCCTGTATTCCGGGATATGGTGCAGATACGAAGCCATACGAGAGAAAAGAAATCAAGGAATGAATGGAGAATTAAAAGATGAATGATCCTTATCAGGTGCTGGGAGTACCCCGGAGCGCCACGGAAGAGGAGATAAAAAAGGCGTACAAGGCGCTGAGTAGAAAATATCACCCCGATGCAAATGTAAATAATCCCAATAAGGATCAGGCAGAGGAAAAATTTAAGGAAATTCAAGCCGCCTATACCCAGATAATGAAAGAGCGAACCGGAGGCTACAGTGGCAGTAGTTATGGGAACAGCTCCGGCTATGGGCAGCAGAGTCAGGGAGGAGGGTATTATGACCCTTTTGGCTTTGGAGGTTATGGCGGATTTTATGGACAGCAGGGTGGCCAGAGCTCCGGTTATGAGGAGGATTCTTATCTAAGGGCTGCCGGGAATTATATCCGCAACGGATATTATAGCCAGGCGAGAAATGTGCTGGATAATATGGGGATGCAGGAGCGTAGTGCCAGATGGTATTATTACAGTGCCCTTGCCCATGCAGGTATGGGCAATAAAATCGCGGGTCTTGAGCACGCCAAGAAAGCGTCCGCAATGGAGCCGAATAATCGCGAGTATTATAATCTGGTACGTCAGTTTGAAAGTGGCGGTGACTGGTATCAGCAGCGTCAGGCTACGTATGGATATCCGGTAAGTGGGAACAGTGATTTATGCTGTAAGATTTGTCTTGCTAATATCCTTTGTAACACCTGCTGTGGTGGCGGAATGTTTTGTTGTTAAAAAAAGAGTAGTTGCCTTTGGGGCAATTACTCTTTTTTGTACTAAGTATTATTCTTCCTCAATATAATTCCGTACGGCGATACCGTTTACCTCCACGCTGGAGCCAAGGTCGATAATCAGGCATTTGCGGCCATTAATCTCCTTGGTTTCGATTAAGTCCATGCGGTCCGGGCTGACCTTAATTACCACATCCGGGGTTTTTACCTCAAAGCTTCTGGTGTTGATGACGTTCTCCACCACCATCTGGGCATTGCTACCGGCGGCTGCGTCATAGAGCTTGTCGAAGTTGTCCAGCTTTTCGTTTGCAATACCGCTGTTTGCAAGGACCCCCTTTACCTCCTCCTTGTCCAGAATCAGTGGCGCAGGGTCTTCCTTGTGTTCCTCAATCATCTCTGTCAGTTTCTCGTGGATACTGATGACATTTTCGATGGTACAGGTTTCTTCCAAGGTTTCCTCGATGATGGTCTGGAAGCTTTCCTTCTGGCTTCCTGCCGCCAGAGGAAGAGGACAGTCCAGCATCAGGGTTACAAAGTCTTCCTTTAGATTGTTAGCATCCTTGGTGTAGTAAAGCAGGCTATGTAAATCCGTACTACGGTCATTAAATGCCGGGAATAAGAAGCCTGTCTCAGGGGGAGCTACCACCCAGTCACGGATGCGGTTCTGGAAGGTGTTTTCCACTGCATTGTAGGAAAGACCGGGCTTTGACAGATTTACCGGGCAGATGCTGACCATGATATATTCGTAAATCTCATCGGAAGCATCGTCCATTTCGATACCGTCGGTTGTTTTACCCGGCACATCGTACACATCATGGATAATGAGAATTAGATAATTTCCAACGTATTCGTAGCTCTCAATAATCTTGTCATAGAATTCCTCCAAAAGAGCGTCATCCTTCAATTTGCTTTCCTTCAGACGATACAGGAATTCCTGGGTACCGCCTTCTTCCTCAGCCTTTAAAGGAAATTCTAAATTAATCAGATTTTTCCCGAGACTGCCGGATAAGGTCTTTCTCAGAATCTCAAAGTACTTAAACATTTCCTCCTCAGGAAGAGCTAAAAAGGCCTCCTTCAGCTCTGTTTTCTTATTCTTTTCTCCGTCCACATAACAGCCGCAAATGCGGGTGATGGAGCATTTATTCTGGGTAAATAATTTCTTTATTTCAGCAATTTCGTGCTTTACCATTTTGTTGTTCCTTTCTATTGGTGGTGTGATTGTGATGGTATAGAGCTTGGAAATGGGGACCCCATTGCCAAGCTCTATACCATCCCCCCTAGTATAGCTCATTTTTATGAGCGGGAGCAACGAAATTATTCATTTATTTTTACATTTTTTGACGATGAGAATCAGTTGCTGTAAGTGGGCTGCCTACACTATACTAAGTAGGAAAAAGGAATTTTTTTGGAGGGAAGTATATGGAACCACTGGTAATTAATGTGGCGGAAGATAAAGAGTCCGTGTATGCGCTCTTGGATGAGCTGCTAAATGAGAAAAAGAACTTTCAGATTATGATTACGGTACTTCAGGGAGAGAAGGAGAAGAGTGTGGAAGTCAGTGCTCAGGAGACAGAAACAGTAGTGCATGATCTGGAAAAGGATGTTACGGATATGATACATGACCTGGGCGTTCCCGCACATATTAAAGGATATCAGTATCTTCGCTGCGCCATCAGCAAGGCTGTGAATGACCCTGCTATGATTGGAGCTATTACAAAGCAGCTGTATCCCGGGATTGCCAGTGAATATGGGACGACCCCCAGCAGGGTGGAGCGCGCCATCCGTCATGCCATAGAGGTGGCATGGTCCAGAGGAAAAATGGAGACCCTGGACCAGATGTTTGGTTATA
>CAZOSU010000333.1:0-3160 GCA_964582515.1 uncultured Acetatifactor sp.
AAATCACGGCGCTTGTAGAACATACCGGTATCCACACCTAAAACAGAGGCAAAGTAAATGGCCCTGTCAAGTGCTCCCTCATCCGGGCTGATGACAATCATATGATCCTTATCTACAATAAGGTCATCCTCGGAATTTAACAGGGCACGAAGGAACTGATAAGGTGGTGTAAAGTTGTCAAAGCCGTTCAGTGGGGTGGCATTGGCAACTCTGGGGTCATGGGCATCGAAGGTAATGAAATTGTCAATTCCCATATTGTAAAGCTCTTCCAGCATAATCGCGCAGTCTAAGGATTCACGGCTGGAACGGGCATGCTGGCGACCCTCATAAAGGAAGGGCATAATGACGTTAATACGTCTTGCCTTGCCATTGCAGGCTGCAATAACACGCTTTAAATCCTGATAATGGTCATCAGGGGACATATGGTTGGTATAGCCATTTGCCTGATAGGTAATGCTATGATTGCACACATCTACAATCAGGAATAAATCCTTACCACGAATGCTTTCATGGAAATGTGCTTTAGCTTCTCCGGTACCAAAGCGTGGGCATTCACAATCTACCAGGTAATTATCTTCGATGTAACCATGGAATGCAGGATCATTTTTTACCTTCTCATTTTTTATATCGCGACGGAAGCCGACTAAATAATCATTCACTCGCTTTCCCATTTTTTCTGCGGAAGCCAAAGCAACAATTTTTAATGGCGCTACGGGCATCGCATTTTCCAGTTCACGTAAATTAGGCATGATTTCCTCCAATAGTATCTCTTATAAAACAAACTTATCCATCTAAATTTATATCATTATGTTAGTGACACGTCAAGGAAAAAAAGGTATACTAATCAAGGAGGTTTATGCATATGTCGAAACAAAAATACCATATTATCAGCAGAATCGTTCCCGGCAGTATCGCAGAGGAATTGGAAATAGAGGCAGGAGATAAGCTCCTTAGTATTGATAACACAGAGATAGAGGATATCTTTGATTATCAGTTTATGATACAGGATACTTATATTGAAGTGTTGATTGAGAAGCCGGACGGAGAGCAGTGGCTCCTTGAGGTGGACAAGGAATATGAAGAGGATTTGGGCATTGAGTTTGAAAATGGTCTGATGGATGATTACAGACATTGCTGTAATAAGTGTATTTTCTGTTTTATTGACCAGATGCCTAAGGGAATGCGTGAGACCTTGTATTTTAAGGATGACGATTCCAGACTTTCCTTTTTACAGGGCAATTATATTACCCTGACCAATATGTCGGACAGGGATGTGGAGCGTATCACCAGATATCATTTGTCACCTATTAATATCTCTTTCCAGACCATGAATCCGGAGCTTCGATGCAAGATGCTGAATAACCGTTTTGCCGGAGAAGCGCTGAAGAAGGTGGATAAATTCCATGAGGCCGGTATCATTATGAATGGTCAGATTGTGCTCTGTAAGGGTGTGAATGATGGAGAAGAGCTGGAATACAGCATTAAGGAGCTGACAAAGTATTTACCCAATCTGGAAAGTGTATCAGTGGTTCCGGTGGGGCTGTCCAAGTATAGGGATGGTTTGTATCCGTTAGAGCCATTTACGAAAGAGGATGCCTGTCAGGTTATTGACATGATTGAGAGCTGGCAGAAGAAAATTTATGCACAGCATGGTCTGCATTTTATCCATGCCAGTGATGAGTGGTATATCTTAGCAGAGCGGGAGATGCCTAAGGAAGAGCGCTATGACGGATATCTGCAGCTGGAAAACGGTGTGGGAATGGTAAGACTTCTGCTGGAGGAATTTAAAGAGGGCATGGAGGAGCTGGCCCGGAGGAGAGCTTTACCGGATGCTTCCGTAGCAGACGAGGTTTCCCTGGTGACCGGACGCCTGGCGTATCCTTATATCTGCCGGATGGCGGAGGAGATGGAGAAGGTATTCCCAAATCTGAAAATTCATGTATATGAGATTATTAATGAGTTCTTCGGAGAACGCATCACCGTATCAGGGCTTCTGACCGGACAGGATATTTTAAAACAGCTTTTGGAGAAGCCTGTGCTTGGAAACAGGGTACTTCTGCCACAGAACGTACTTCGTAGTGGCGAAGAGGTTTTTCTGGACGATATGACCCTGACAGAGCTGAAAAATGCTTTACATCTGCCCGTGAATATTGTAAAATCAAGCGGATGCGACTTTATTGAAGGAATACTTGGAATTTCAAAATAGTTTTTGAAACGGAGGAATATATGGCGAGAAAATCGAAACCAATCGTTGCGGTAGTAGGAAGACCCAACGTCGGTAAATCTACATTGTTTAACGCTTTGGCTGGCGAGAAGATTTCCATTGTAAAGGATACTCCCGGTATTACCAGAGACCGTATTTATGCGGATATTACCTGGCTGGACCGTTCCTTTACCTTAATTGATACCGGTGGTATTGAGCCGGACAGCAGTGATATTATTTTGTCCCAGATGAGAGAGCAGGCACAGATTGCAATAGATACTGCGGATGTGATTATTTTCCTGGTGGACGTAAAGCAGGGCTTGAAGGATGCGGATGCCAAGGTAGCAGATATGCTGAGACGTTCTCACAAGCCGGTGGTACTTGTGGTAAACAAGGTGGACAATTTTGACAAATATATGGCGGATGTATACGAGTTCTATAATTTAGGAATCGGTGACCCGGTGCCGGTATCTGCGGCTAACCGTCTGGGCATCGGTGATATGCTGGAGGTCGTATGTGACCATTTCCCGGAGGACGATGGAGAAGAGGAAGAGGATGAAAGAATCCGTGTGGCTATCGTAGGTAAGCCCAATGTAGGTAAGTCTTCTCTTATCAATAAGATGCTGGGAGAAAATCGTCTGATTGTATCGGATATTGCCGGTACTACCAGAGATGCCGTGGATACGGACGTAACCTTCAATGGCAGGGAGTATGTATTCATTGATACTGCGGGACTTCGTCGTAAGAATAAGGTAAAGGAAGAATTAGAGCACTTTATGATTCTGCGTACCGTCAGTGCGGTAGAGAGAGCGGATGTAGTGGTAATGGTAATCGATGCCAGCGAGGGAGTTACCGAGCAGGATGCCAAGATTGCAGGTATTGCCCATGACAGAGGTAAGGCAGTAATCATTGCAGTGAATAAGTGGGATGCCATTGAGAAGGATGACAAGACCATTT
>CAZOSU010000334.1:0-3113 GCA_964582515.1 uncultured Acetatifactor sp.
AGGTTCACCTTGTAGAGCCTAAGTCCATTACCAGAAGCGAGGGTAAGGCAGTCAGAGTTATTGATAAGCGTAAATTATATGGTTAAGAAGGAGGGCATGAAATGACAGTAAAGCAGATTTCCGTATTTATTGAAAATAAGGTTGGTGGTCTTGCTACCATTACCGATGTACTTGCACAGGCAGGAGTAAATATCCGTGCACTTTCTATTGCAGACACCTCCGACTTCGGTATCCTACGACTTATCGTGGATGATGTGTTTAAGGCAGGAAATGCGCTTCGCGAGAACGGCCATATTTATTCCATTACCGATGTGCTTGCAGTGGCTGGTGATGACAAGCCGGGAAGTATTGCCCGTATCGTAGCGACCCTTGCAAAGGAAGGCGTGGGAATGGATTATGCCTATGCATTCTTTGCAAAAAAAGAAAATTTAGCATATATGATTGTTCGCGTGGAAGAGATGGATAAGGCTGCAAAGGCACTCCGTGAAAACGGTATCCATCTTGCAGGCGAAGAAGAAATTGCAAGACTTTAGTATTTTGAAAGAGGTTTTATGAAAAAATTAGCGTTGTTAATCAGCATGATTCTCATGCTGTGTATGGTAGGCTGCGGTGGGGCGTCAAGCTCAGAAAACACCGGCAAAACCTACTATGCGGATATTGTAATTGCAGATTATGGTACCATTACCGTAGAGCTTGATGGTGAAGCTGCACCTATTACCGTGGAGAATTTTGTTTCCCTTGCAAAGGATGGCTTTTACGATGGATTAACCTTCCATCGTATTATGGAAGGCTTTATGATGCAGGGCGGTGACCCGGAAGGAAACGGAACCGGTGGGTCAGAAACCAAGATTAAGGGAGAATTTTCCGAAAATGGTGTAAAGAATGATTTATCCCATACCAGAGGAGCCATTTCCATGGCAAGGGCGAAGGATATGAATTCTGCAAGCTCACAGTTTTTCATCGTACATCAGGACAGTACCTTCCTTGATGGAAGCTATGCAGCCTTCGGGTATGTAACCGAGGGTATGGATGTGGTGGATGCCATTTGTGAGGCGGCACAGCCCGTTGACAATAATGGAACTATTCCGGCAGAAAAGCAGCCCGTGATTACCAGCATTACTATTCGTGAATAATAAAAAGGCGTTGCCCATGGGCAGCGCCTTTCATTTTGTTATTTTTGACCTACAATATTTAGGAGACGTTCTGTAATAGTGGCCATGTTTGCAGAGATTTGTCTGCTGCTTTCAGAGATTTCAGCGTTTGTATGTACTACATTAGCAATTTTATCTATTTCAGTAGCGGCTTCGCTTACGAAGGTAACATTTTCCCGCACCATACCTGCTATTTTCTCAACTTCCGTATTTGCGTGTTTAATTTCATTTACTACGTTGCCGAAGGTGGCTGCTGTATTCTGTGTCAGCTTCATACCATCATCAATGGCACGAATGGAGTTATTAATAAGTTCTGTAGTTTCTTTTGCAGCCTGGGAACTTCTTGCAGCCAGGTTTCCAACTTCTGTTGCAACTACTGCAAAGCCTTTACCCAAATCGCCAGCACGTGCAGCCTCAATGGAAGCATTTAATGCAAGCAGATTGGTTTGACTGGCGATGGAATCAATTTCATCAATGATTTTCTCGATTTCTCTTGACATGTCACTGATATTTGAAATGGCAGTTTGCAGATTGTCCATCTGTTTCTGGGTATCCTGAATCATTACAACGGCAGTTTCTGTGGTTTGGGTTACTTCTACAGATGCATCTGCACTGTAATTCAGCTCCTTCACCAGGGTATGCATTACCTGCTCTAAATCGTCTACGGACTGCTTTTGCTGTTCAGTACCGTGATAGATTTCATCAGCACTGGACAAGGTCTCCTGGGATACATTGCCTAAATCTGCACAAACTACTTTGATATTGTCAAAGATGGATAAGGTTTTTTTCACGTCATCCTTCTGCTGGTCCACTAATAATTTATTGTCTTGCATACTCTGACGGATGCTTTCCACCATTTTATTGATGTCTTCTGAAAACTGTGTGAATTCCGGATTCCCTTTTTCCTGTACGACCACATCGAAATCGCCGGCGGCAATTCGTTTTGTGGCAGCTGTAAGGTTGTTAATACCCTTTACAATATTGTCATCTACGGTTTTATTGATAACAAGTAGCAGTACCATGAAGATGACAAACATACTTGCAGAAACTACCAATGTCTGATTGGTTCTGGTCTGGTAATATTCACTTGTTGGGAGGAATGTACCGATAATCATACCATCGTATTCTTCAGATACATAGTGCCCGGTAGTACCATCCAGTTTCGTTTTTCCTTTTCCCGCCCTGGTGGGGAAAGCTGCATCAGCAGCAAGGGTACCGATTAACTCGGCATTGGGGTGAGCCAGTACCAGTCCGGTTTCGGTATCCACGGCGTAAACATAACCATTATTGCCGTAATCGATATCTTTAAGAACTACGTCTATTTTTGTATTTGCGAGAGTTTCTTCCAGAATTTCCGGGCGGATTCCCACCTGTACAAGTCCCTTTGCATCAGTTCTGGCAACACCGATGTACTGGATAACCGTGCCTTCAATTACATTTTGCTGGGGTTCCTGTACAATTTCAATGGAAGGGTCATCGATAATCACCATAAAGGCAGCGGATTGGGCGCCGCTATTCATGTCAAAGCCTACGTAAGCACTGATTGTGCTGTGGGTAATAATTCCGTTGGCATCGATTACATGCAATTCATTTACCATTAAATCCTTGCAAATATCCAATAATCTCTGATCATCGCCGAGAATAGTGCTGTCCGCAGCCAAAAGGTCTGCGAAAGCCCGGGTTTTAGCAAGATTATTTTCACTTAAGCTGTTAGTTAACTTTGCAATCTCCGTGTCGTTACTAATTAGCTTTTCTTTAACAAGATTCAGCTTTTCTGATGCAGAGGATGAATTTGTATTCTGTGCAACAATTGTTTGTAAGCCGAAAATAAATGCAATGGTAACTACCAGTGCTGCTACCATATAACCTGCCAGCCTTTTTGTAAACATTTTTTTCATAGACAGCCTCCATTCCGGGTGTTTTTGGCACCACAGTTATTAATAGGACTATTTTACCATTCAT
>CAZOSU010000335.1:0-3101 GCA_964582515.1 uncultured Acetatifactor sp.
AATACTGCCATAGCTCCCCTGTACCTTATCTGCAATATTCTGCACAGTGGTTCCGGGGGCAACTACAATTGTCTGTTTTTCTTCATTCACGGCGCCTACCGTCTCTGCAATGGTAAAACCCTTGTCTGCAGATATCCATACAGCCCCCGGCGTATCATCAATGGCGAGCGTAATGCTTCCCTGTGTCAGATAAATGGTATCACCCAGCTTTATGGGGCTACCTGCCTGATTATTATCTGCATCCACAGGAATGTAAGTTGTCCACAAAACATTCAGTTCCTCATCCAATCTGGTAATCTGTCTGCCCTCTGGATGATACCAATATTTATTACCTCCACTAAGCGTCGGTGAAGATAACAGACTATATACATCATTGGATATGACATAACCATCTCCGACGTAATCGACATTGATAAGACCATTCATGTTATCGCCATAGCTGGTATTGCATTCCACATACTTTCTGTTTCTGTCATCGCAGATTTCCAAACTGCCCTCACTGTCCCAAATATTGGAAAATCCTAATGCCGACGAATTGTGATATACATTTCTGTATGTATATTTATCCGTCAACATTCCACTTACAACAAATCCCGAGTGATAATCCTGGGTGCCATCCTCATAATTCACCTTTGCAAAATCATTATACTGGTCAGGCCTTGGCCACTCTCGATAAGTATAATCCTTGTTGTACTGTACAAGCTCCGTTCCATCAATATCTGGATACAAATAAGAAAGCCCTAACTCTGCATCTACTCTACAGATAAAATACCCCACCAAAGACGTAGTGCATTCCGGCGACTGTAATCTTATGTCAAGGCAATCCTCGCGTAACACACTATCCGTACTTAGAGCCCCCGAATAACCACTTTCTGTATAACTTCCCAGCTTCAGGACAGTGCCATCCGCATGCAAAATGACATATCCATAGCCAGCATCTAAGAAATAGTATTCCTCTCCCAGCTTATAAAGGCTTCCCTGTGCAAGCCTTGCCTCCGAATATGTATTGCTGATAACCGTCTTATCCGGTCCATATACTTTGATACCACTGTGCTCCTGTGTAAGAATATAAGTAACAATAATGTTACCATTCTCCATATAATATATATCCTTATCATAGTCAGGAACTGTTTCCACACCGGCAGGAGTACCCTCCGGCAGCACATCAAAATCTAAATCCTCCGTTGCAACGGCATAGCTCCTTTGTTGTGATACACTGCGGAAGGAGAGCTTAATTTCTGCATTTCCATTTCCAGCCGCATCCCGGACCGCATCCGCAGGAATTGTCAACACATACTCCTTATCATAAGACAATGCATCCGTAACCATCATTTCAATCATATGATATCTATTAATGGTTTCCGGATATTCACTTCTCGGATTTAAAATATCATAAGTAATTCCCAGACTTTCCCCACTACTACTATCCATAAGGGACATGTTTGCAAAATCATTGCCCTTATAAATGTAGCAATCAAACAGTATACGCATGGAATTTGTTCCAATTGGAACGATATCAAATACGCTATTTGACATTTCTAAGGGCTCCGATTGCACAGCTGGCGCTACTTTATCCTCTACCCCAATCGTAATCTGCACAGTTGCATTCTGGTCAGTAATATCCTTAACCGTAATATTAATTCCGCTATATACACCGCCATACCACTCAGAGGACGGCAACGTATTGGGGCCAAGGCTCATCCCTTCATCATAAAACTTACTGCTTACAACCTCACAATCCACTAATCCGCTCATTTCTTTTCCGTCGGATTCCAACAGCTTTATCAACTTATGTTCCGTTGAGGTATTATCATACTTAAAGTCCGTTCCTTCCTCATTCAAAGCTGCATCCACATGATATATCTTAACCAGCGGTGTGTCCGTCTCCGGCTCCTGCGCCCATCTCCATACACTATGTACATTATTTCCGCTATTATTATAGAGCTCTAATATATAATATTCCTCAAAAATACTACTAATATCTTCCTTAGCGACAATCACCGCCCTAGCTTCACTGGAGGATAAAAGCTCTAAGGTTACCTCCGATGTATCCGTTACAATATAGGGCTCTACCCACCCCAAGAGCATCTTAGAAAAAATGTTATGGTCACCTATATTGTGATCCATCATATCGCAAATTCCAATTCCACCCTTCTCGTTTAAGGATTCCAGCCCTGCCGTATTGTAGTAATCCGGTAATCCCAGCAGATGACCCGTTTCATGGATTACTGTTACACTATCCGCATCACTAAGAAAAACATATCTGTAAATGTCTGTCTCATCATAGCTTATAGCAGTTGCAGCAGTACTCATATAACTCCACCACTGAGACCCCCAGCCGGTATTTCCTCCGGCATAGTGAATATAGATGGCATCTACATTGCCATCCCCATCCGCATCATAATCAGAGAAATCTATTTGCTCATCATAGGCATCCAAAAGCTCTTTAATTAGTTTTTCACGACCTTCCCAGTCATTCTCATAAGCACTTCTATTCTCCGACAGGGTATACCAGCCATACACATCACCAGAAATATTCAGCTTATCGTAGGAAGAACGCTGATAAAATGCGGTGAGACTCTCATGAGGATACATAACTGCCTCTTTGTTCTGTGCACCAAAAAACGTTTCCTGCATGTACTCTGCCGTCACCTGGGTATTGGTGTTCTTCATATCTGCAAACTCAACCAAAAACACCAACGCCTTAACATCCCCCTCCGTGGGCATTCCTCCATGCCACCACTCCGGTGAATTCAAGGAAAGAGTCTCCGACTGCTTCCATTTTGCAATCAGTCCCTCAGCAGTCTGCTCCTCTTCAATCGCCTTCATGAAATCAATACGCTGCTGTAAGGTTCCGTCCGCTTCCCATAAAGCTAATTCTTCCTCTGTGGGAAATGAAGAACTAACACTTACCGCACTACTATCCGTCTGCGCTGCTTGAGCCGGAAGCACATCATGATTCCATAATAGCCATAACCCCAGCAATAAAATAGAAAAGCTCGTTGGTAACTTTTTCATTTGGTATCTCCTTCTCTTTATTGTTACTACTATGTTCTATTATGACGCTTTTACGTACTATTTGTCAATATCGCTTTTACATT
>CAZOSU010000336.1:0-3099 GCA_964582515.1 uncultured Acetatifactor sp.
ACCGCCGCTAAGGTTGGTACGATCACCATTACCATTGAGTAATGCATAGTGCATAGTGCAGAATGCATAGTGCAGAATACATAGTGCAGAATGCATAGTGCAGAATGCATAGTGCATAATGCATAGTGCATAATGCAGAATGCATAATCAAGAAAGGAAAAATATTTATGAAAAAGATTTTTGCTATGCTTCTTTCGGTTATGATGATTGCTGCTATGTCACTCACCACCTTTGCAGCTGAGCTTCCAGCCAATGCTACTGACGATGCTACGTCCAAGGACGTTACCGCCAGCTATGTTGCCGGTACTTCTGCTGATGCTGTTTATCTGGTAGACATCGCTTGGGGCAGCTTGGAATTTACTTATACTTCCGCTTCAGAGGGTACTTGGAATCCCGAAAGCCACACCTATGACGACGCTGCCGAAGCAAGCTGGACTTGCGCTGACGGTGCGAATAAAATCGTTGTAACCAACCACTCCAACGCTGCTGTTGCCGTGGAGATCGCCAACAGCAACGTGATGGACGGTGTAAGCCTTATATGGAGCAACAACTCTTTGGAACTGGCAACTGCTGACAACGGACAGGGCGAAAATGGTACAGGCGTACCTACCACTGCTTCCGCACTGCTTACCGTGGAGGGTGCCATCGCTGAAACTACCAATAAGGTCACTCTAGGTACGGTTACCATCACTTTGAAGACCAACTAAACAGAGATTTTTGTCAAGGCGGGGTACGTGCAGCAAAAGCCGTACCATGCGAAACATCTATGCATTATGAATTATGCATTATGAATTATGCATTATGCATTATGAATTATGCATTATGAATTCACAAGGAGGTTCATAATGGGAAGCAAAAAGAAAAAACAAAATTATCGGCCTCTGTACGTGGCAGCCTTGATATGTCTTGTTGCGGTTGTTGCTATGATCGTGGTGTTATGTCTGGCGCAGAAAGAGCCTGTCATGGGTGAGTTTATTCCACCCGCCTTTGAAAGCACCGCAGTAGCCGGCACTCCCGAAGTGCCGGATGGCCTTGGATATATGGAATGTTATCAGGACGGAATGGGCTTTCGCTTCCTCGCTTGCGGTAACGTCAAGCTGGATGGCAGGAATGCAAACGTGTATCTGACCAACCCCGCCGAAAACGAGGTGTGGCTGAAGGTGCGTGTCCTTGATACCGAGGGCAACATCCTCGGTGAAAGCGGACTGATTAAACCTGATGAATATGTACAGAGCGTAGAGCTTTCTGAAAAGCTGGCTGTGGGAACGCCCATCAAGCTGAAGGTGATGGCATATGAGCCGGACACCTATTACAGCGCAGGCGCAGTTTCTCTTAACACTACCATAGGAGGTGTGTCACATTGAAAAAAATGATAGCCATTCTGCTGGGATTAATTCTCATGATGTCCTGTGGCATCACTGCATTTGCTGCCGGCTCTGATACGTTGGATAAGGACAGAAAGCAGACAGAGATTGGTGTATATGCTAAATACGTGGACAACAGCACCACTGTAGGTGGTGCTGAGGTGGAGGATGGCAAGGCAGAAATCGTATTGCCGGACGGAAGTGAAGTGATTGTGGATGGTGTGGAGGATGATACCACGCAGGTGGTGGTCTATCCCATCCCGGAAACGGAAGCTGGGCCTACTGCATGGATTGAAGAGAATACAGACGGCAAGGTTACGGATGTTGTACCTTACTATATCTATTTGGTGGATGAAGAGGGAAATATTTCTAATCCTGATGGTGTGACCGTTACGGTGGATATTCCGGAGGGTGTGAGTGATCCGGTGGTCTATTCCATGGACACAGAGGGAAATACCTCGCGTCTTGACAGTACAGAAGAAAATGGAAAGGTAACCTTTGAGACGGACGGCAGCCCATATTATGTTGTGGCGGAAAAGATTACCGTGCCGGTGTACGGCGAGGAAAACAGGGTTCATGTGGAAGCTACCATAGAAGAACGTGCAGCTACGGTCACAGAGCTGGACCATGATGAGATTGAGCGTATTGTAGGAGATGAAGTAAAGACAGGAACCGTTTTCATAGAACTGACCGGTCTGGGTCGTGAGATTACGCAGGCGAAGCTTCCGGCAAAGACCATAGAGGACATTGTGGAAGCAGCAGAGCAGGCTCATAATGATACGGAGTCTTTGAAGGTGCATTTTACTTCCGGTTCCGTAGAACTGGATGATAAGGCATTGAGAGCCGTGATAGATCAGACCGAAGGGAATATGATTCGTCTGGTATTAGAGGATGTAGGAACCGGCCGCCTGAATGAAAAACAGAAAGCAGCCATAAAGGATATGAAGGTCTATGAAGGATTCGAAGCCTATCTGCTTTGCACAGATAGCAACAAGAGGATTTCTGACTTCATGGGTGGCGTGGCAACGCTCAGTGTTCCATTCATAATTCCTGAGGGATTAGAGGCAGGCGGCTTTACTGTATGGCATATCGGAGATGACGGCAGCAAAGAAGAGCTTGATACATGGTATGCAGACGGCCAGCTGCACTGGGATGTAGGGCATTTCTCAGATTTTATTGTCGTGTATGAGGAGCCGCTAGATAATGATAACAATCAGACGCCGGGTTCTGATAGTGAGAATACACCCGCCCCGGAAGATACATCAACATCTATACTATCACCGCTTACCGGGGATGGCAGTAGCTTATTATTGTGGCTAGCTTTGCTACTTGGCTCTTGCCTGATATTGTTGATACTCAAACAAAAGAAAAAAGCAAAATAGGGAATGTGACAGCGTTCCTGAAAATAAGAAGAAAAGATAATGCGGAAACAAAAAACGTCAGAGAGCTGAAATGGCTTTCTGGCGTTTTTGACATACCTTTACCACAAGAGTAATTGGGGACGGAGACGTCAGATATCATAAGAAAAGGTGTAGAGGCCCATGTGCTTGCGGTTGCAGGTGCAAGGGCTGTTTCGCAAATAGAAAAAAATTAAAGCTTCGAAAGCGGCAGTGAAAGGATATTTTGGGGAGCTCGCCGCCGTTTTGTTGCTGGTTATGGTTTTAAATTCCGGCACATAGTTATTGAATTTTTGTAGATATGCAGTATAATAGAGCAAGAAAGTACGCAAGATAAT
>CAZOSU010000337.1:0-3087 GCA_964582515.1 uncultured Acetatifactor sp.
GAGCCTTGGAATGGCAGATTCCAGGAGTTTGGCTTTGACGGACGGATGAAGTGTGTATTCTCCGGTTACGAAGCAAGACTTTGTGCGGGAGTGGACGTACCTACCCACGAGCTGAGACTTCATCCGTATTTATTCCCGGTGGGACTTGGCGGAGCACCTACCTTCAGTGAGGGTGGTAATCCTACCCTGGATGCCAAGAAGTACTGGAACAGCGTAAGAAGAGCTCTTCTTCGTGAGAAAATTGACAGAATTGGTCTGGGCGGATATTTAAGCTTGACACTTCCCTTCCCTGACTTTAACGATTATATTGCAAAGGTTGCAGATGAGTTCCGCCTCATCAGAAGCTTCCACGATGCAGGAAAGCCTTACACCATTAAGACTAAGGTGGCGGTGCTTCACAGCTGGGGCAAGCTGCGCTCCTGGACTTTATCCGGACATTTCCATGAGACCTATATGCATGATTTGATACATGTAAATGAGGCATTATCCGGTCTTCCCATCGATGTAAAATTCATTTCCTTTGAGGATGTAAAGAATGGTGCGTTGACAGATGTGGATGTGGTTATCAACGCAGGCTATGCAGGTAGTGCATGGAGTGGTGGTGATGCATGGAAGGATGACGAGCTGGTAACTGCTTTAACTAAGTGGGTTTATGAAGGCGGTACCTTCCTTGGTGTGAACGAGCCTTCCGCAGTGGCCGGCTATGACAATTACTTCCGTATGGCACATGTCCTTGGTATTGATGAGGATACCGGTGCTAAGGTATGCCATGGAAAGTGGAGCTTTGAGGCTGAGGATACCGAGAATATCCTGCCGGAGGGGGCTACTGTAGCGGCTAGGGATAATCGATTCTTGACCGATGGCAAGGCATCAGTCCTTATGGCGGATGAGGAGAACAGGCCTCAGGTTACCATGAATAGATTTGGTAAGGGACTTGGTATTTACCTTTCTTCCTTTGAGGTAGATTTAGAGAATACCCGTATGCTTTATCAGCTCATCCGTTATGCTGGCGGCGAGGGATTAACCGGTCTTTACATGACCGACAACCTCTACACCGAATGTGCATACTATCCGGAAAGCAAGAAGCTGGTAATCATTAACAACAGTGACGCAGAGCAGACCACTACCGTGACGACACAAACCGGTGATGTCACCGTTACCATCGATGCTTATGACACGGTAATCAAAAATCTTTAATAGATAATGAAATCTTTTCTCTCATATTATATTAGTAAAGAGCAGGCAGATACATCCGCCTGCTCTTTACACGTTTTGTATGTTAAACGTCCAGCCTTAACATGCATGTGAAAAAAGTGTGAAAATCATTTACAAAATGCTTGAAAAAAGCTATGATAAGAACATTAGTGTAAGAAGGGAGACTTTGAATTATGTCCGAAAAGAAAATGACTAAATATGATTTGAAAGTCCAGAGACGTAAAGAAGCGGAAGCGCAGGCAAAGAAGGAAGACAGAATTTACAAGATTATTATGACAGCCATTGTACTGTTCTTTGTCGGGTTTATTGCATATTTCCCCATTCGTAATACCATCAATTTATACGCACCGTATTTCTCTGTAAACGGAGAGAATATTAGTAAGGTTGAGTTCGATTACAACTACGCTTTGGCAAGAAGCAGCTATCTGAATGAGAATGGTTATTATTTATCCCTGTTTGGTATGGATACCACTACCATTGACAGCCAGCAGTATGATGATAATCTGACCTTTGCGGATTATTTCTCACAGATTGCGGCAGAGAATCTGATAAATACCAAGGCCATGGTAGCAGAGGCAAAGGCTGCAGGCTTCACTTATGATACCACAGCAGAATATGAGGAAATGCTTGCGGATATGAAGGCCGTTGCAGAGGAGAATGGACTTACCTTAGCCCAGTACATGACCCAGTCCTTTGGTGACTATGCTACCGAGAAGAGACTGAAATCCGTTATGGAGGAGACCCTTTACGCAGCTGCGTACTATGAGGCAAAGTATGAGGAGTTCTTACCTACCGAGGATGAAATTCAGGCTTATTATGAAGCGAATGTGGACAGCTACGACAGCATTGATTATCATATGCAGATTGTAGAGGCGGAGCTTCCGACTACAAATCCGGACGGCACCACTCCTGTGGATGAAGAGGGTAATGAGGTGGCTTACGAGCCTACCGAGGAAGAGGTGGCTACCGCTATGGCAATTGCACAGGCGGAGGCAGAAGCGGCATTAGAAACCGTTGCAGAAGAGGGCACAGAGTATACGGCAGTTCTTAAGAGTAGTGTAAACACTCTGGTGGCAGATTTCCTGTTTGACGCGTCCAGAGTGGCTGGTGATACCACCTATGTAGAGGATACTGCCAATGACAGATATCTGGTGGTAAGCTTCGATGCACGTTACCGTAACGAGGACCCCACCCATGACATACGTGCCATCATCACCACGACTATCGATTCACAGACCATCGTGGATGAGTGGGAGGCAGGTGCAGCTACCGAGGAAAGCTTCATCGAGCTGGGTATGGAGTACGATGAAAATGGCATGGCTGACTACGAATTCCTTTACGAAGGAATGTCTGTGACCAGCGTGGATGAAAAAATCGGCGAATGGATGGCAGGCGACAGAAAGGCCGGAGATGTAACGTCAATCCATCTGGATGATTTGGGCTACTACTATGCACTGTATTACGTCGGTGAGAATGACACCGTATGGCATGCATCCATCCAGGCTACTTTGGTAAGTGACACCATGAACACTTATCTGGAGGAGATTGCAGCTTCATACTCAATCTCCGATCCAAAGGGGAATTTGAAATATTTAACAGTGGCGGAAAGCACAGAAGAATAAGAATTAGACGGCGGGTAGCTTGCATACTCGCCGTTTTTGCGATATGTTATATTCAGAGCATGCCTAGTCCATGGTAATGTGTCATGAAGCTACATAAGCTGCCTGTGTAGGGATAATATGTCTTTTTCAGACATGTTCCCACGCCGTGAAAAACGTAGCAGTACTAGGCTCGAAAATACCTCGCCAAGTGCTGACGTTTTTCAAGGGTCTGAAAACGACATATTATCCCTACGCAGGCAGCGTCTGTAGC
>CAZOSU010000338.1:0-1712 GCA_964582515.1 uncultured Acetatifactor sp.
ATATGTGAAATAATTGACCCCGAATGCCCAGATTTTCCTTATATTTTGGGCATTTTAAGAAAATAATTCTGTATATGCCCAAAACCTGTTTTTTATTGCAATAACAACATAAATTCCAGTTTTTCTAACTGTTCGACATATTGGAAGTTGATTATTTCTTCAGGTTCTTTTCTTTCTCAAAAAAAGCCTTTTCCAAAACAATATACTCTTGCTCAGAACACACTTCCTTACACCTTCTTTTATATTCAGAAGAACGTTCCAACATGTCCTTAATTTTAACACACGGAAATTCCTTACACTGATTACATTTATCCACACGGTGCTCTTTTGTACACTCCACTAATTGATATGTGCATTGTTTGTGAGAAGAACAGCCACTACAAGAAATTTCCTCATTTGAAACAACGCTCGCTCGCCATCCTACTTTATGCCACAATTCTGCAACTGCTTTTAATTCTTCATCTGTATGTGCATTGTATCTTGGACATTCAATGCAATTATCACCACATAACGTTATTTTTTCTTCCATTTTTTCACCTACAACTTTAAATTTATCGATTTGTTTTTAAACTCCGTTTCCACAGGAGCCAATCCTTATCCAAAACAGTGGAATGTGATTTATTGATAATATCGTCACAGGGAAAACTACTGCATTGACCGCAGAAATCCAATCCCCTTTCTGTAACACAATCGCGAGAAAAGCAATCACCTTTTGTATGTTCCTCTATACATCCTTTACAAATTCCCCCCATAAGTGTAGGACAAGCGCCGCAATAGAACCCACATCTACCCAACAGCTTTTCATCCGTAATACATACCTCCTCAAATCTATACCTTTGTACTTACTTTGTCTTCTGAAAAAGATAAAAATTCATGATAAATATCATCCATTTGCATTTTAATTAACTGTTCAAAGCCATATATGCCACAAAGGTGTTGGACAAACTTTGCTCCGAGATAATATCCGACATCTCCTCTCCCACGATACTCTACCCAATCACCAAAATACTTTTGATTAGCTCTTGTCATCGTTGGCAACTCAGAATGAAAATCTGCTAATATTAGCCGAAAATGATCGTCACACCAATTCAGCCATCCATTTTTGTTTTGATGATAATAATTAAAGTCATTAACGAGAACCTGTTCAAAATACATTGCTATACCCTCGGCGAATAATTGCCAAACAAAGTTCCTACTGCTGTCATCACTCTTTTGCTTAAATGCACCATATTGTTTGTGATACACATGACCCAATTCGTGGTAAATAAGCCCATACATTGAATCTTCATCGTGCCAATTCAGTTCAAGTATCTTTTCAATTCCCAACAATATTACATCTCGCCCATTGATGTTGGTTACCCATCCAGCTGCATTACAAAGTCCGATATATAAAACGATGTCAATATCTAATTCATGCTCAAAGCAATCAATTATCCTCTCATTCAATCCTCTTGTAACCTTTTGAAAAGAAGTATGTAAAACTTCTAATGATGAGTGACCATGGACTGCATTGATAATCGGCAGAATATCATTTTCAAAAACATAATTATTACTATCCAAACATTCTTCCAAATCATTCTTGAAAATATCGGCACATTTATCATAAATAGAATTGATATACTCTTCCCACAATCCCAAATTGAAGTGTCCATTATCAAACAAAGTTTCTATTTGCGAAAGTGTATCCATTATTTTTATCATCTTGGTTGTCC
>CAZOSU010000338.1:1722-3068 GCA_964582515.1 uncultured Acetatifactor sp.
AAAATCAAAATTGCCTATCTCGAATATACCCCCTTGAGCACTTCCGTCTGATAAGCCTGCATATTCGGAAGAAGCGGATACTTTTCTGCAACATCTGCTGCCTCTTGATTATCGTAAGGAATGCTTAAAATCTCGCAGCGAATTGCCGATGGCTTTTCGCTGCCAAGCTCACCTTCCAAAAGCACCGCATGCACTCTTGGAAAACCTATACTATTCCCTACGCTTCCCGTATTCACTGCATACCCCAGCTTGCATGTCCGAAAATACGGCATATGGCTATCCGCACAAATATACCCATGATACAGCCTGTCCGAGACCTTTGAAGAAAATCCCTGCTCCAGAATCTCAAAATCATCATATGCCTGATAGAGCCTGTCCGTTGGTCTGCCATGTACTAACCGAAACCACAAGCCTCCAATCAGCACTTCACCTTCTAAGGGAAGACTCTCCAGCCAGCTGATACGCTCCTCCCCCAATTGCTCGCAGTAAAAAGAGTTTTCCGGAACTTCTCCTGTCCGGTACGTGTGGCACACGTAACCATCCCAATTTCCCTTTATGAAGTGATCACAATGACTACGTATCCAGTCTACCGCCTGGTCGTTTTCCGGGCCCTTACCTACCGCATCTCCCAAAAACCAAATCTCATCCGGCGAAAGCTTCTCAAGCTCTTTTTCCAAGGCCCGTAATGCGGGCATATTCCCATGTATGTCTGCAAGAAATAATATTTTTCCCATGTTTGTCTCCATCAGATTCTTATTTATCGGTTTGTATTTGAACTCCGTTTCCACAGGATCCAGTCTTTATCCAAAACGGTGGAATGTGACTTATTGATAATATCGTCACAAGGGAAACTGCTGCATTGTCCGCAAAAATTCAATCCCTTTTCAGCAACACACTCGTGCGAAAAGCAATCACCTTTTGCGTGCTCCTCTGTACATCCCTTGCAATTTCCTCCTATATATGTGGGGCAAGCACCACAATAAAATCCGCATTTACCCAATAGATTTTCATCCATAACGTACACCTCTTCAAATCCTAAATTTACGAGTATTCGACCTTGAAGCTAACACAATACTTGTATATAGATATTTAATTACTGCTGAAAGTTTCCATCTGTCCACAAAGCATATGATAGAAACCAAATCTATCGTAAAATGGCTTTAAACTTTCTTCAAAAATAACAGAGATTATATATATGCGCTTTTCTTTCAGATACATAATCATCTTATTCATCAAATCGGTGCCAATCCCTTTACTTTGGTAATCCGGATGAACCATCAAATCTTGAATATACGCATCTGTAACGCCATTTGACACACAATCAATATATCCAATCAGTTCCTCTT
>CAZOSU010000339.1:0-3067 GCA_964582515.1 uncultured Acetatifactor sp.
ATCATGAATTGCATAGCTGTAATGTGTATATGCACCGGGATTAATTACAATTCCTTCTGTTCCGTCAAAATAAGAATCCTGAATACGGTCAATAATAGCGCCTTCATGATTACTCTGAAACACCTCTATCTCATTCCCCGTTTCCACTGCCTTATCTGCAATCATTTTCAGCAGGTACTCATAATCCTGCGCTCCATAAACTGCTTTGTCACGGATACCCAGAAAGTTTAAATTAGGACCGTTTATCACCAGAATTTTCATACTTATTCCTCCCCTGTTTTCAATGTGATTTCCTGCAATATTTCTTCAATAGAAAGCTCATCCACATCCAGAATGAAATCTGCGCAGCTTTCGTAAGCTTCCTTCCGGCTTTCCATCAGACTGCAAATCTTCCCTTTGGGATTCTCTCCCTGCAGAAGCGGCCGGGTGGTGTCATTTTTCAATCTCTCATACACCGTTTCCGGCTGCACACGCAGATACACTACAGTGCCCAGACGCCCTAGTATCTCCCGGTTCTCTTCCTTTAGAGGAGTCCCGCCACCAACGGATATTACCCTGTCTCTGACTGTTTCCTCCAATTCTACAAGCATCTGTGTCTCCAGCTCCCGGAAAAAGGCTTCCCCCTCCGATGCGAAAATCTCCTTAATCTCCCTCTGCTGCTTTTTCTCAATCAATTTATCCGTATCCTCGAAAATCCTACGCATACGGTAGGATAACCGAATTCCCACTGTAGTTTTGCCACTCCCCATGAATCCTATAAGTATTACATTATTCTTCTTCGTCATGTTACTTCATCGCCTCTTCCATTTGTCTGATACATCCCTCTGCGATTTCTCTGGAAATGGAAACATCATTCCAAAGCTCAAATGCGATAACTCCTTGGTAAACCAGCATTTTTGCTCCATTATACGCTTTACCGCCATGGGCTGTAACAAGCTGCATAAATTTCGTATTGGCAGGATTGAATATCAAATCATATCCCACCTCCACCCTGTCATAAAATGCATCATCCCGGATAATCACATTCTCTACATCCGGATGCATGCCCACGCTGGTGGCCTGAATCACTATATACTTATCTGCCGATAGTACCTGCCCATACTCTGCCAGTGCATATGCTTTGGCAAACTCCCACCCGGCATAGCCGTTTACCTCCTCTGCAATCTGCTGTGCTTTCTCCCTTGTTCGATTGAAGAGAATTACACCTCCTGCCCCCTTGTCCAGAAGCATCACGGCCACAGCCCTTGCCACACCACCTGCGCCTAAGATTACCACCTTTTTCCCGGTGATATCCACGCCATCATGACACATGGCGCGATAAAGCCCCGGCATATCCGTATTGTATCCCTTATAACCATTCTCCATATAAACCAGCGTATTCACCGCGCCGATACGTTTTGCCAAAGGGTCTATATCCACAAGATATTCCAGCACATCACTCTTATAAGGAACCGTCACATTACAGCCCAGGAGATTCAGGGCATGTGCCCCCTTCACAGCATGTCCCAGCTGCCCCGGTTGCACATGAAAGGGGACATATACCATATTTTTCCCTGTCTGCTCTGCCATATAATTCTGAATCAGAGGGGACATTGTATGTTCCACCGGATTACCAATTAATCCGCAGGTTCTTGTATGACCATCATATCTCATGCTATTTTCCTTCTTTCTTCCTTAGACTTCTATGATAAAAATAAAGTACAATCCATTCCAAACGACGCTTTATAACAATCTGAATTTCCTCCTTGGGATGAATAGGTCTCACAAGATAAGAAAAAATCCCGGTACGCTTTGCCCCCCACACATCGGTAAAAAGCTGGTCTCCCACAAAAAGGGTATTTTTCATATCCGTTCCCATCATTTCCATGGCCTTCTGATATCCCTTTCTGGAGGGCTTGTCCGCCTTAAAAATATACTTTGAATCAACTGCCTCGGCAAAGCCCTTCACTCTGGGCTCCTTGTTATTCGATAAGGTACAAGTATCAAATCCGATTTCTCTAAGTCCTTTAAAAAAGGCAATTGCCTTATCGTCCGCAGGAGCACCGTGAGGAACCAGTGTATTGTCCACATCAAAAATAACCCCCCTGTAACCTTTGGAATACAGAGCCCTGAAATCAATATTATATACAGAATCCGCCTCAACATCCGGGTAAAAACATTCTAACATAGCAAACCTTTCCACAGAAAAGCCGGAACACTAATGGTTCCGGCCTAAAGTATTCGTAAAACCACTATTTTTTCTTTTTCACCAGCGCATTATACTTTGCCACAAAGGTCATCTTTACGATTGTAGAAAAAAGCATAAGCAATATCAAAAAAAATAAAATTTCATAGGTAAGTGCCTTTTCAAGTTCCATATCCTACTGTATCTGTGCCATACCTACCCCTACTGTAATACCTTTTTCAGCTCGTCCATAAAGGTATTTACATCCTTAAATTCTCGATAAACAGACGCAAAACGCACATAAGCTACCGGGTCTAAATCTTTCAGCTTGTTCATTAAAAGCTCACCGATTACCTGACTGGGAATTTCCTTCTCTTCCATGTTAAAGATTTCGTTCTCCACTTCATCCACCAGCTGGGTAATCTGCTGTGCGCTGACCGGCCTTTTGTGACAGGCTCTCAGTACACCACCCTCAATTTTAGAACGCTCATAGGTTTCACGATTATTATCCTTTTTAATGATAATAAGCGGGATGGTCTCAATCTTTTCATAAGTAGTAAAGCGCTTCCCACATTCATCGCAAACGCGGCGTCTGCGGATGGAGTTATTATCCTCCGCGGGTCTGGAATCAATTACTCGTGTATTTTCATGATTACAAAAAGGACATTTCATCTGTACTTCCCCCTATATTTCTTACTTTATTATATAAAATCTAACATTTTACGTCAACCAAAATAATATCCGGGCCGATTTGCTTTATTTCATTATAATTCACTGTCACCTGTGCCTCTGATTTAAACAGATTACAGCAACACAGCTTTTCCTTGACAAACAGCTTACAAATACATCCCCGACATTCATCAAATTCAAAATCCACTACGCGCCCCAGCCTTTTGCAGTCCC
>CAZOSU010000340.1:0-3064 GCA_964582515.1 uncultured Acetatifactor sp.
CTGCCAGCTTAGCCACCTGAATACCATAGCTCTTGTCCGCACCGCCCTTAATAATCTTGCGGAGAAATACAATATCGTCCCCCTGCTCCTTTACGGCGATACAGTAATTATTTACATTACCGATTTTGCCCTCCAGCTCTGTCAGCTCATGGTAATGAGTGGCAAAAAGAGTTTTCGCACCTAAGAGCTTTTTGTTGCTGATATGTTCGATTACCGCCCAGGCGATACTTAAACCGTCAAAAGTAGAAGTACCACGACCGATTTCATCCAAAATAAGCAAACTTCTCGAGGTAGCATTTCGCAGAATATTGGCCACCTCATTCATCTCCACCATAAAGGTGGACTGTCCGCTTGCCAGGTCATCAGAAGCACCCACTCTGGTAAAAATACGGTCCACAATACCGATATTGGCACTCTTTGCCGGTACAAAGCAGCCAATCTGCGCCATCAGAACAATCAAAGCGGTCTGTCGCATATAAGTGGATTTTCCTGCCATGTTTGGACCGGTAATAATGCTGATTAAATGGCTGCTATTATCCAGATGGGTATCATTGGTGATAAACAAATCATGGTCTATCATCTTCTCCACTACCGGATGGCGGCCATCCTTAATGTCTATGATTCCCTTGTCATTAAGCTTAGGTCTCACATACTGATTCCTCTCCGATACATAGGAAAGGGAGGCAAACACATCCAGTGCCGCAATCGCCTTGGCGGTACGCTGGATACGCTCTATCTGGGCGGCTATGGTGTCCCGGATTCTGCAGAAAATATCATACTCCAGCCCTGCCAGCTTATCCTCTGCATTTAAAATGGTGTCCTCCAGCTCCTTTAATTTGGGTGTTGTATAACGCTCCGCATTTGCAAGGGTCTGCTTACGAATATAATCCTCCGGCACCATATTCTTAAAGGAATTGGTCACCTCAAAATAATAACCAAAGACCTTGTTATACTTAATCTTCAGATTCTTAATACCGGTACGCTCCCTATCCTCCTCCTCCAGCCGGGCAAGCCACTGTTTGCCATCATGCTTGGCACTGCGGAGCATATCAATATCCTCATCAAAGCCATCCTTTATTATGCCACCCTCACGAATGCTTAGGGGTGGCTCCTCCATAATGGCATCATCTATCAAATCATACAAATCACTAAGGCCATCAATATCATTATTGATACCTGTTAAAAGCTCCTTCTCAAAAACACTAAGAACGGTCTTAATGTGCGGAAGCATCCTTAGGGAATTGCGAAAAGCAATCATATCCCTGGGATTTGCTGTTTTGTAAGATACCTTGCACAACAGTCTCTCCAAATCGTAAATCGGGCCTAAATATTCCCGGATTTCATCTCTGGATAAGGAATCCTTACAAAGCTCTTCAATGGCATCCAGTCTCTCTTCCATCTCCTCCCTTTCCACAAGGGGCTGCTCAATATAACTACGCAGGGTTCTTCCTCCCATGGCGGTCCTGGTTTTGTCCAAAACCCATAAAAGGGAGCCACGCTTTGACTTTTCACGAAGAGTCTCTGAAAGCTCTAAATTTCTTCTGGTAGAGCTATCCAGTAACATATATTTACTAATCAGATAAGAATCCAGTCTGGTAATATGGTCAAGGCTTATCATCTGGGTATCGAAAAGATACTGCAGAAGTGCCCCTGCCGCAATGGTCCCCACCGGGAAATCCTCCAGACCCAGTCCAATAAGGCTACCAACCTTAAACTGGCGCATAATACAGCGCGCGCAGCTGTCATCATCAAAATAATGTGCATCAATAGAGCTTATGGCAATATGCAGCCTTCCCCGCAAATCAGAAATATCCATTCCGCTGACTAAAAAAGCATCGTTACAGATAATCTCCGAAGGATCATATTTCATCAGCTCATCATAAAGCTTCTTTAAATCCTCCACCTCGGTCACATGGAAGTCACCGGTGGTAATATCCACCGCAGAGATACCGATATGCGCAGGCGTATATGTAATACACATCAGGTAATTATTCTTCGTTTCCTCCAGTGCCTGCAGGTTTAAGTTGGTTCCGGGAGTGACGATACGCACCACCTCACGCTTAACCAGACCCTTGGCAAGCTTCGGATCCTCTACCTGCTCACAGATAGCCACCTTAAATCCCTTGGAAATCAGCTTATTTAAGTATCCCTCCACTGCATGAAAGGGCACGCCACACATGGGTGCACGCTCCTCCAGACCGCAGGCCTTACCGGTAAGGGTAATCTCCAGTGCTTTGGATGCCTGCAGGGCATCATCAAAAAACATTTCGTAAAAGTCACCCAGACGATAAAACAATATACAGTCCGGATACTCCTTCTTTGTCTTTAAATACTCCTGCATCATAGGAGTAGTATTTTTTATAATCTCATCGTAATCAAACAAGGTAATAACCTCTTTCTCCCATACTCCACATAGAGCAGATACTATTTACCATTCAGCCACGTTCCCACTTCATGAAAACATTAACCGCTCTATGTTCCTTCTACAAGCATATGTCATGCTTATAAAAAAGATAGCGAGTACACAACATATGCGCATACCCGCTAAAATATTACCATAAATATTGATTTAAGTAAAATAAAATTATTCAAAAGCAGCAGCTCTCTTTAAAGCGCTGTCGATATTGGGACAGAAGTTTTCCTCGCCAACTTTTGCAAAGAAACCGTTCTTTTTCATCAGAGAAAGGGGCTGCTCATTTACATGGGAGAATACCAGCTGGATATTCTTCTTTTTGCAATCCTCATATAAATCATTCAGATAGCCCATGGCAGTGGCATCAATGGCACCGGCACCACGCATACGGATTACCAGGCAATTCTTCTTCTCATCTGCCACAATTTTCTTGATAACATCTGCCGCACCAAAGAACAGAGGACCATTTATTTCATATACCGCCGTTTTTGAAGGAACTACCTTCAAATCCAGGTCATATCTGGTACCCTCCTCAATACTCTTCCACATCTTCACATCCGTTACATCCGCCATACGCTTCATGAACAATGCAAGAGACATAATCATCCCCACCTCAATGGCAAATACCAAATCAAAGGCAAAGGTCAGCAC
>CAZOSU010000341.1:0-3026 GCA_964582515.1 uncultured Acetatifactor sp.
ACAAATGACTTTCTGCGGGCAAACGGGGTAGAGCCCATTGACTGGCAGATTGAGGATATATAAGGAGAAGAGGAGTTTATGAAAAAAGAAGCATTTGTTACTAAGGAAATGGTAGAGGAGATTGTAAAGACCTATCCTACCCCATTTCATATTTATGATGAAAAGGGAATTCGGGAAAATGCCAAGGCCTTGAAGGAGGCCTTTGCATGGAACAAGGGATACAAGGAATTTTTTGCGGTTAAAGCCACTCCTAACCCATTTTTGATTGATATTTTAAGAGATTATGGCTGTGGCTGTGACTGCTCATCCATGACGGAGCTGATGCTGGCAAATGCCATGGGTTGTAAAGGAGAGGATATTATGTTTTCCTCTAACGATACTCCTGCGGAGGAGTTTGTATATGCAGCAGAAATAGGTGCAACCATCAATCTGGATGATTTTACCCACATTGATTTCCTGGAGAAGACCATCGGCTATCTTCCCAAGACCCTGAGCTGTCGTTATAATCCGGGCGGATATTTTTCTATCAGCAATAATATTATGGATAATCCGGGAGATGCCAAGTATGGTTTTACCACCGAGCAGCTCTTTGAAGGATACAGGATTATGAAGGAAAGAGGGGTGGAGAATTTCGGTATTCACGCTTTCCTTGCAAGTAATACGGTAACCAACGATTATTATCCCACACTGGCCAGACAGTTATTTGAGACTGCGGTAAAGCTGAAGGAGGAGACCGGGGCACATATTACCTTTATCAATCTTTCCGGTGGTATCGGTATTCCTTACAAGCCTGAGCAGGAGCCCAACGATATCAGAGTTATCGGCGAAGGCGTACGTAAAGCCTTTGAGGATATCCTGGTACCGGCAGGTATGGGGGATGTGGCCATTTATACGGAGCTAGGCCGTTTTATGATGGCTCCCTACGGACATTTGGTAACCAAGGTTCTTCACGAGAAGCATACCCACAAGGAGTATATCGGTGTGGATGCCTGTGCAGTGAATCTCATGCGTCCGGCTATGTATGGTGCTTATCATCACATTACCGTTTTAGGTAAGGAGGATGCGGCATGTGACCATATGTATGATGTGACCGGTTCCCTTTGCGAAAATAATGACAAATTTGCCATCGACAGAATGCTTCCGGAAATTGAAATCGGCGATTATATTGCCATTCATGATACCGGTGCACATGGATTTGCCATGGGCTACAATTACAATGGAAAGTTAAAGTCAGCAGAGCTTTTACTAAAGGAAGATGGCTTCGTTCAGTTAATCCGTCGTGCAGAGACTCCGAAGGACTATTTTGCAACCTTTGACCAGTTTGATATTTATAACAAAATGTTTGGAGAGAATTAATGCGTTATCCGAAAGACCTGCAGCCGGGAGGCTGCATCGGTTTTCTGGCGCCATCCTTCGGGTGTGCCTTTGAACCATATAAATCAGCATTTAATAATGGATTAAAACGTTTCGCAACCAAAGGCTATAGCTATGAGCTGGGTCCTAATTGCTATGCCATGGAGGGGGTTGGTATCAGCAATACGCCCCTGAAGTGCGGAGAAGAGGTGAATGCCAGCTTTCTATCAGAAAAGAGTGATGTGCTGATTTCCTGTGGCGGCGGGGAGCTGATGTGCGAAATCTTGGAATATGTGGATTTTGATGCCATTGCTGCGGCGGAGCCTAAATGGTATATGGGGTATTCTGATAATACTAACATGACCTATCTTTTAACCACGCTCTGTGATACCGCCAGTATTTATGGTCCCTGCGCGGGCACCTTTGGTATGGAGCCGATTCACCCGGCCATTGAGGATGCCTTTGAGCTTCTCACAGGCAAAAAAAGGGTGATGACCGGTTATGAACTGTGGGAGAAGGATTCGCTGAAAAATGAAGAGAACCCACTGGCAACCATCAATGCCACGGAGCAACGTATTTTGAAGACATACGTGGATGGTGTGTTTACGGAGGATGCCAGAGAGAGTAGTCAGGAGATTACGATGGAAGGCAGACTTCTAGGCGGTTGTATGGACTGTCTAGTGAATCTTCTTGGTACTCGTTTTGATAAGACCACGGAGTTTATCGAAAAGTACAAGGAAGATGGTATCGTATGGTTTCTGGAGGCATGCGATTTAAACACCTTCTCGATTCGTCGTGCCATGTGGCAGATGGAGCAGGCAGGCTGGTTTAAATATACCAAGGGCTTCTTATTCGGCCGTGCGCTGAACGACGAGCCTATGTTTGGTCTGAATGCCTATCAAGCGGTGCTACCTGTAGCTTCAAAATACAATGTGCCTGTGATATTTGATTTGGATATCGGACATAAGGCCCCGATGATGCCCCTGGTATGTGGCAGTATCGCCAAGGTGCAGGTGATGGGCAATGATGTGGCGATTGAGATGAGGTATCTCTAATTTTTGTAAGAGTACAATAAATAGGGAAAATTTATAAAAATAACTTGCTATTCCGATTGGATTATGATAAAATATAATTCGTTGTTAGGAATGGCAACACGCAGGAGTGGCGGAATGGCAGACGCATCAGACTCAAAATCTGACGTAGGTGACTACGTGTGGGTTCAAGTCCCATCTCCTGCACTTTAAACCCTTGATTTTACTGAGGTTTGAGAACTTGGTAATCGTCAGGTAATCAAAAAGGTAATCAAAATTAAAAAACACAGGAAAGGAGATTCCTGTGCAAGTGCTTACAGAAGATAAATCGACCACAAATCGGTTTATTTTTTTGCAAAAAAATTTTGGTAACAGATTTAATACCCCCCTACCTTCTAGATTTCTGGTAGAAAATTTGATTTTAATAATTTGGAAAATTTGGACACGATTTTGAAACAATTGTCCTTGAAAAATAAATTAGAAACTTTACCATGGTAAAGCGTATATACTACACCAGTAGAACGGAAGAGCGGCGGCACAACTCCGACAAGGTCATAAATTGCTTTGTGTAGCTTTGCTGAATGGCTCTATTTTTGATTTTAGGGCATATTGCGACCATCTAACCAACGGAACACAAAAGCC
>CAZOSU010000342.1:0-2196 GCA_964582515.1 uncultured Acetatifactor sp.
GTCCTACCGGAGGATGCAGGCTGGTACACTTACTTTAAATTTCCGGCCGCCCTGTCGAATGAAGCATCAGATAAAACCAAAATGCTCCAGAGCATTCTTAATTCCATCTTCACTGGCTTTTGTGGTTACGTAGGATACTTCATCAAAAAGTGATACCGGCTCTGAGTTGCCCATAGCTACACTGTTTTCCAGGTAGGAGAGCATGGCCAGATCGTTATTGCTGTCACCAAATGCATAGGCATTTTCTTTGGAAATTCCATAGTGGTCCAGTACAAACTCAAGACCGGTGGCTTTGGAGTAGCCGTGGGGGATGAATTCCCGGAAAGTGCCGCCACGGTCGATGCATTCAAAGTATGGATCGCTCACCTTGCGGAACTGCTCCAGCTGTGTTTCTTCCTGATACCAGATGACGAATTTATCGCAGAAAAAGTTGGGACTTTCAAAATTATCCGGCATAATATAGTTTCTTTCCACAAATTTTTCATACTGGCGGATGGCTCTGGGATGAATCAAATTTCTGGTAGTATCAAAGGCCACGAATTCTCTGGATTCGAAGCAGATATCCACATTGCAGTCACAGGCAGCTCGCCAGATTTTGTGTATGATTTCATGACTCTGGGCAATGTGCATAACTTCCTTACCGTCACAGTAAATATTGGTGCCGCATCCACATACATAACCATCAAAGCCTACATCGCGGAAACGTTTTTCTACATTTTGAAAGCAGCGTCCGGTATTAATAAACATCAGATGTCCGTTTTCTCTTGCTTTGTGGATTGCAGCCCGTGCGCTTTCTGGCACAGAGCCATCAATTTCAGAGGTAAGTGTTCCATCAATATCAAAAAAAGCTATTTTTCTCATATTCTTTTATTTATGAAACTGCATCATATAGAGCTTTTCATAAATTCCTTTCTTCTTTAATAGTTCTTCGTGTGTTCCTTCTTCTTCAATGCCATCCTCAGACAATACCAGGATTTTCTCGGCATTTTTAATGGTGGATAAGCGGTGGGCGATAACGAAGGTGGTTCGATTCTTTGCCAGATGCTCCAGCGAATCCTGTACAACCTTTTCACTTTCATTATCCAGTGCAGAAGTAGCTTCATCAAAAATCAGAATTGGCGGATTTTTGAGGAAAACTCTGGCAATGGAGATACGCTGCTTCTGACCGCCGGAAAGCTTGATACCTCTTTGACCGATATCGGTATCGTAGCCGTTTGGCAGAGACATAATAAATTCGTGGGCATTCGCATTCTTTGCAGCCTGAATAACCTCTTCCCTGGTGGCATCCGGGCGTCCATATAAGATATTATCATAAACAGTTCCAACAAATAAATACACATCCTGCTGAACAATACCGATTTTACTGCGCAGACTTTTTAATTTGATATTTCGGATGTCTGTATCATCAATGGTAATGGAGCCGCCGGACACATCGTAAAATCGTGGGATGAGAGAACATAAAGTGCTTTTTCCGGCGCCGGAGGAGCCAACCAGGGCAATATAGGAGCCGGCGGGAACATTTAAGCTGACCTTGTTTAACACCTTATCCGTATTTTCCTCATATTGGAAGGTTACATTGTCAAAACGGATATTTCCTTTTACCTCGGAAAGTGTGATGGCATCGGGAGTATCTTCGATGTCCGAGTGAATATTCATAATTTCCTGAAAACGTTCAAAGCCGGTGTAACCATTCTGGAACTGTTCCGTAAAATCAATCAGGGTTCTTACCGGTTCTGTAAATACGCTGATGTAAAGTAAAAAGGTAAGTAAATCGCTGACATTTAAAATACCTTTCGCAATCAGGAGCGTACCGATAATAATTACATTTACCTGAATAAGGGTGGTGAAGCTGCTTAGACCTGCGTGAAATATACCCATATTGAAATAGCTGTTTTTCTTTGCTGCCAGAAATCCCTGATTTCCAATGGAGAATTTCTGATTTTCGATTTCCTCGTTGGCAAAGGATTTCACCACGCGGATGCCGGACAGGTTGTCCTCGATTTGGGCATTGATTTCTGCAATCTTTTCCCGGTTGCGCTTAAAGGCCTTTCGCATCCGCTTATTCATATGATAAGCATAGACAATCATAAAGGGTAAAATGATGAAGGCGGCAGCTGCAAGCATGGGGCTGATGTTTATCAGAATAAAGAAGGCACCGATAATCTTCACGACAGATAGTATCAGATTTTCCGGCCC
>CAZOSU010000342.1:2206-3002 GCA_964582515.1 uncultured Acetatifactor sp.
CGTGATGCATCAGCTCTGTGATTTCAAAAAGGTCCGTGGTAATACGGCTCATCAGCTGGCCTACCTTTTGATTGTCATAGAAGGAAAAGGAGAGCTTCTGAAAATGATTAAAGATTTCCGTACGCATATCATATTCAATGCGGGCGCCCATGACATGGCCCTGATTGGATATGTAATATTTGCTGTAGCAGTCCACCGCCACCAGAATCAGAAGTAAGATGGCTATAATTATTACCTTTTTGATGATTTGCTCCGGTTCCATATAGATAAGGGTGGAAGTAACGTATCTTATAATGAGTGGAATGGTAAGAGCAATACCTGCAGACAGAGTGGCAAAAAACATATCTGTGAGGAAAACCTTCAGATAAGGTTTATAGTAAGAAATCATTTTCTTGAGATTTTGTTTCATAAATCAGTCTCCCTTAAATTCATATTGTATTTATTATATTCCATAATAAGGGGGGTGTCAAAAGTGGGAAGATGGAATTTGAAAGAATTGAATAAATTGTTTGAAAAAAATATTAAAAAAGGTGTTGACAAACAAAATTTGGGATGATATACTCAGTTTCGTTGCTGCGGAAGACAAGAACTTCAAAAAAGCAACAAAAAATAATTTAAAAAACTTGTTGACAAACACTTGAAGATGTGATATTCTATCAAAGTTGCCGTTGAGAACAGCGGTCGACAAGAAAATGAACTTTGACAAATAAACAACAATGCAACCTTGAAAATTCTCGCGAAAAAGGTTTTTGAGCGCGTAGCATTCAAAAGCCGAACGCGGATGAGCAGGCGAAAG
>CAZOSU010000343.1:0-2978 GCA_964582515.1 uncultured Acetatifactor sp.
AGACCGGACGTTTCTATTTACAGGTTGGTTTTAATGAATTGTTTGCATTAGGACAATCAGCATGGTGTGGTGCTCCATATGTTCCGATGGATGTTATGGAGAAAACCAAGGATAACACAATCCGGGTAGTGGATAATCTTGGACGAGTATTATTAAATGTAAAACCGGGACAAAAGGTTATTCAGAGTGAATACAAAACAAAACAGATAGTTGAGATTGTAAAATATTTGTCCGAGCTTGCAGGAGAAGAAAATATTTCTGTCAGACCCCTTTGGCTACCGCCGATTTCTGCCCATATTTATGTGGAGAATTTGGAAGGGAAGTATGGTGTAGTGGAAGGTGGAAAGGTATTAAATCCTGTAGTGGGTGAATATGATGATCCGTTTAATCAAAAGCAGGGCGTATGGAGAATTCCGTTAACGGAGGAAGGAAACTGTTTGGTATATGGTTCACCGGGCAATGGAAAATCTACATTTCTTACCACGATGTGTTATTCATTGATTAAAAATCATTCAGTGGATGATGTTAATATCTACATCATGGATTTTGGTGCAGAAACTTTAAAAGCTTTTGAAAAGGCACCACATGTAGGCGATGTAATTCTTTCAACAGATGAAGAAAAGGTTTTGAATCTGCTAAAAATGTTGAATCAGGAACTTATCATTAGAAAGAATCTGTTTTCTGAGTATGGTGGAGATTATCAGAGTTATGTGACGAAATCCGGAAAAGCTCTTCCCAATATTGTTGTTCTTTTGAACAATTATGCTGGCTTTGCTGAGTTGTATGAGGACTATCAGGAAGACTTTACTTTGCTCACCAGAGATTGTGTGACATATGGTATTTATTTTGTTGTTTCAGTAAGTTCTGTGAATGCGATAAGATATAAGGTTGTACAGAACTTTAAGCAGATTATTACAATGCAACTGAATGATTCTAATGATTACCCGGTAGTTTTGGGAAAGACAGAAGGATTGATTCCGGCCAGAGTCAAGGGGCGTGGATTAATGCGTATGGATAATGTGTATGAATTCCAGACCGCATACGCCATGGAATCAGAGAATTTGTCAGATGATATCCGGGCATACGTTAAGGCTCTTTCTGCTAAAGCAACAAGTTTTGCTCGCAGAGTACCGATTTTACCGAATGTAGTCAATACAGAATACCTTGCGCAGGAAAAGATTGCAATAGACAGTATTCCTATTGGTGTGGGTAAGAAGGATTTGGATTTATATCGAATCAATCTGACCAACAAGGTGGTAACTCCAATCAGTAGTTCAGATTTATACCAAGCGGTACCTTTTGTGGAAGAGTTTTTAAAGCTTACCACTAAGCTTACCACCAATGTTACGTTAATCGATTCGGAGAGACTTTTATCTTCTACATATGGATATTCGTGTCGTGTGGTAACCAGTGATATGGAGCTTCTGGTCCAGGAGATGTTCGCAGAGATGGTGCAGAGAAATAATGAGTACAAGGATGCAAAATTAGATATAGCAGTTCTTGATAAATATGAAGAAAAATTATTTATCATTATGGGAATACAGAAGCTTTTCGGTCAACTTACGGATGACGGAAAAGAGAAGCTGAGTCTGCTTATTGAAAAAGCAGAGGCTATCTACAAGATGCATTTTGTTATCATTGAGGCACAGCAGTCATTCTATTCATACAATTACGATGGTTGGTTTAAGCGCCATGTGGCAGGCGCGGAAGGTCTTTGGATTGGAGATGGTCTTGCAGATCAGTATCTGTTAAAAATCAGCAAGGTTACTCCGGAGTTGTATGATGAAGTGGGTAGCGAATATGGGTATTTAGTAAGAAGAAGTAAACCTATCTTGATAAAGATTTTATCGTCACACAGAGAGGAGGAGTAGCATGTACAAATTTCTTGTAGAAGTGTATGTACCTGTGCTTGGCAAGGCATGGGATATGTTTATTCCTCAGAGCATGCAGATGTATGAGGTTTTAGAACTGGTAAAGAAGGCGGTAACAGATTTGTCAGAAGGACGATTTATTGCTGATGAAAATACAGCGATTTGTAACAGGGAAGATGGAACAATATTAAATATTAATTTATCAGTTACAGAGCTGGGTGTAAAAAATGGTTCTAAATTGATGTTAATATAAATAAAAAGGAGGTCATAACAATGGCAAGAACAATTCAAGTAACACCGGAACTGCTTGAGAGTGCAGCAGCTAAGATTGAAGGTTTAGCAACTGAATACCAGACACAGTATAATGCACTTTATAGCGAAACAAATGCAATGGCATCTACTTGGAGCGGAAAAGATAATACCGCGTTTATAGATCAGATTGCAGGATTTAAGGATGACTTTAACAAGATGTACACATTGATGAATCAGTATGCGGATTTCTTGAGAAAGAGTGCAAAGGCATATCGAGAGACACAGGATGCAATTGTAGCCGAAGCTCGTAAGTTAACAAACTAAGGAGGAACGAAAAATGGCAGATTCTATTTTAATTTCCACTCAAGTGCTGGTTGAGACAGCAAAGAAGGTACGTGATATTAATAATACATTAGATACCAAGCTGGCAGAATGTAATAAAGAGATGAATAATCTTGAAGCAACTTGGAAGAGTGATGCAGCTACTGATATCAGAGATGCTATGAATGCCCTTAAGCCTCGTTTTGAAGAGTATAAGACAATTATTGATTCATATGCGGCTTTCTTAGATAAGACGGCACAGAATTATGAATTCACAGAACAGTCTATTCAGACTAATGCAGGTGCATTCAAGTAAGATTAATTGAGTATACAGGCAGAGGGGAAAGCTTCTGCCTGTATGAAAATTGTCTTTCTTAAGAGGGAGGAAGCATGAAACAAAGAATTTATTCGTTTATATTGATAATCTCATTATTGATAGGATCTTTATATGGTTTTGCCGGTTGTGGTAAAAAGGTGGTTGTAGATGATTCGAATTATATTACGCAAGGCGAATGGATTGCATTAATTAATGAA
>CAZOSU010000344.1:0-2963 GCA_964582515.1 uncultured Acetatifactor sp.
CCGGAGGCGGCAGCAAGTCTGCTTCGCAACTGGTTAAACGACGAATGGAGGTAAGCTTATGGCAGCAAGAGCTGGTGGGGCTGAACAGGAAGTACACGGACTACAGAAAGCAGCGATATTACTTATCGCGCTTGGTCCGGAGCGTTCCGCAGGGATATTTAAGCACCTGAAGGAAGAAGAAATCGAAGAGTTAACCTTGGAGATTGCAAACACCAGGAATGTTACTCCTCAGGTGAAGGAAGAAGTTATAAATGAATTTTACGAGGTGTGTCTTGCGCAGCAGTATATCGCAGAGGGTGGTATTACTTATGCGAAGGAGCTTTTGGAGAAGGCAGTTGGTACAGAGAAGGCGATGGAGGTTATCGGCAAGCTGACAGCATCCCTCCAGGTACGACCTTTCGAGTTTGTGAGGAAGACCGACGCTTCCCAGCTGCTCAACTTTATTCAGGACGAGCATCCCCAGACGATTGCACTTATTTTGTCCTATCTTTCCGCATCGCAGTCAGCCCTTATTATTTCTGCGCTGCCACCTGACAGGCAGGCAGATGTTGCAAGGCGTATTGCCGTTATGGACCGTACAAGTCCGGATATTATCAGGGAAGTGGAGAAAGTGCTGGAAACCAAGCTTGCAAGTCTCGTAAACCAGGATTACACCATTATCGGTGGTGTGGATGCGGTTGTAGAGATTTTAAATACCGTAGACCGTGGAACGGAAAAACATATTATGGAGACCTTGGAAATCGAAGAGCCGGAGCTTGCAGACGAAATCCGCAAGAAGATGTTCGTGTTCGAGGATATTCTGCTGCTTGATGACCGCGCTATCCAGAGAGTGCTTCGTGATGTGGCTAATGATGACCTTGCAGTTGCTCTTAAGAGTGCAAATGAGCAGGTACAGACTGCAATCTTCAATAATATGTCTAAGCGTCTTGCCATCATGATTAAGGAGGATATGGACTTCATGGGTCCTGTTCGTATGAAGGATGTAGAAGAGGCTCAGCAGAAGATTGTTAATATCATTCGTAAATTAGAGGATGCTGGCGAGATTATTATTTCACGAGGCGGAGGTGACGAGCTCGTTGTCTAGTAATTTATTAAAGGGCTTTTATATTAACCATAACGATAATGCCTCTACGGAGAAATATATCATTGATACGAATGAACTGGCGAAAAAACGTCTGGAGCTTATCGCGTCTTCACTTCAAAAGAAGGAGAAGGTAGGCAGCACCGGCGGATTTGTGGAGGGGCTGAACGCGGAGAAGGTGGAGCTTTTGTTTGCTGATGAGGAAAGCGCAGAGCCATCCGTAATTAAGGCACAGGCAAGGGAGCCGGAGGAGCTACTTGCGGATGCAAAGCAGGAAGCGGAAATGATTATAGCCAATGCCAATGCCCGGGCGGAAAGTATTCTTGCAGAAGCCAAAAGGCAGGCACAGCAGTCGCTGGTACAGTCCGTGGAGGAAGGCAGGAAGCAGGGGTATAAGGAAGGCACCGACAAGGCGAAGAATGAGCTGGAGCAGATGAAAGAGCAGCTTAGAGATAAAGAGGCGCAGCTGGATGTGCAGTATCAGAAGCAGCTACATGCCATGGAGCCGGAGCTGGTGGATGTGATTACCGGTATTTATGAGCATATTTTTCATGTGGAGCTCCGTTCTTATCGAGAGATTCTTACCCACCTGATTTCTACCACCATGCGTAAGATTGATGGTAGCAGGGACTTTATCATTCATGTCTCCAAGGAGGATTATCCCTTTGTCAGCATGCAGAAAAAACAGCTGGCGGCAGGCGTGGGCAGCTCCGGCAGTAATGTGGAGGTTATAGAGGATATGACCCTTTCCCGTAATCAATGCCTGATTGAGACGGAGAGTGGTATTTTTGATTGTGGTCTTGGAACGCAGATGCATGAGCTCCGCCAGAGATTACAGTTATTATCTTATCAAAAATAGGTAGTGAAGATTAATGGCGTTACAAACGATTAATGCAGATAAATATAAAGCGATTGCAGACAAGGTCTTTTTTCGCAAGCTGGGAAAAGTGGTGAATGTGGTAGGACTTACCATTGAGGCTGCCGGACCGGATGCAAAGCTGGGGGATGTCTGCAGAATTATACCCGGGGGCGAGGAAGAGCTTCCGCCGGTTATGGCAGAGGTTGTGGGCTTTAAGGACAAAAAGACCCTGCTGATGCCTTATGGTTTAACAGATGGAATTAGCTTGGGGTGCACGGTGGAAAACACGGGTGCGCCTTTAAGTGTTACCGTAAGTGATGCTTTGCTTGGCAAAACGTTGGATGGTATGGGACGTCCGTTGGATGGAACAGAGATTATCGGCAAGGAGTATTCTGTAGAAGCCTTGGCACCGGACCCCATGACCAGAGAGATTATCGACGAGGTGCTTCCCTTGGGAGTACGGGCAGTGGATGGTATCATGACGGTAGGTAAGGGACAGCGTATCGGTATCTTTGCCGGCTCGGGTGTGGGAAAATCCACACTGATGGGTATGTTTGCCCGCAATACCAAGGCGGATATTAATGTCATTGCCCTGATTGGTGAGCGAGGACGTGAGGTACGTGAGTTTATTGAGCGCGACCTGGGAGAAGAGGGTATGAAGCGTTCGGTGGTGGTGGTGGCTACTTCCGACAGACCGGCCCTGGAGAGAAATAAGGCTGCTAAGACAGCTACGGCCATTGCTGAGTATTTCAGGGACCAGGGGAAGGATGTACTGCTTATGATGGACTCCCTGACGCGTTTTTCCATGGCGCAGCGTGAAATCGGCTTATCCAGCGGAGAACCGCCGGTAACAAGAGGATATCCGCCATCGGTGTATTCGGAGATGCCCAAGCTCTTAGAAAGAGCGGGGAGAGCATCGAAGGGGTCTATTACCGGACTTTATACCGTGCTTGTGGACGGTGATGATTTCAATGAACCGATTACCGATACTGCCAGAAGTATTTTGGACGGGCATATTATGCT
>CAZOSU010000345.1:0-2955 GCA_964582515.1 uncultured Acetatifactor sp.
ATCTGCCATAAGATTGTCAATCATGGCAGACGCTTCCTTATCCGACATAGAATGAATCAGCTTCTGCTGGTTCTCCACTTCAAAATAGGAAAATGCTTCCGCGGCCAAATCCTTTGGTAATAAACGGAATACCTTAATCATGTCCGCATCGTCCAGCTCTTCCAGACAATCTGCGATATCCGCTTCATTGAGCTCTGCCACAAACTGACGAAGCTTGGTATACTGCTTTTTATCCAAAAGCTCCTGTATAATTTCTGCCCAATTCCTCTCTTCCATGATGCGTCCTCCCTTTTTGTTTATTTATGTATAAAATAGATGTCCGAAAGCTTCTCCCACTTAACCTTTCCGCTGGTCGCCTCCACCATCTCTTTTTCCAGACCAGGTGCATCCTGAGTGCGCACCCGGATTTTCAGACTCACATCCACTCCATAATCACTCTCAAAAGCCTCTATTCCCTGCTGTCCCAGTAAGTATAACACTTTTCCGATGCCGTTATAATCAATTCTAAGCAAAATTTCGTGTCCCTGACACATTTCCCCAATGGTACTTGCCGCAAGTCCCGCCTGCACCGCCTGGGTATAAGCTCTCACCAGTCCCCCGGTTCCCAGCAGCACTCCGCCGAAATATCTGGTTACCACAACCGCCACGTTACGCACACCATCTCCCAGCAGCACCTCCAGCATGGGGCGTCCCGCTGTTCCACTGGGCTCCCCATCATCGCTGCATCTGGAAAGCTCACCTCTGGTACCAATGACAAAGGCAGAGCAGTTATGTCTGGCATCCCAGTACTTCTTTTTCATTTCTTCTATAAATAAGACCGCTTCCTCCTCCGATTCTACTTTACGAACCGTAGCAATAAAGCGGGATTTCTTCTCCACAATTTCTCCCTGTCCCCCTTCTAAAAGGACACGATAGGAAAAGCCCTGCTCATTCATCACATTCCTCCATACAAGTCTGTCACAATCTCCCTTTTAGAGTATAAAACAAAACTCTCCGATACGCCAATACTTTTGTATAAATCCAAAGATTTTGTGAACAATTCATATATAAATAGAAAATAACTTTATTTACATAGTTTTTTTTGTTATAATATAGATTGCATTTTAATGCACAGAAAGGAATGACTTTATGAATTATACAAGAAGAGGCGTTGCAAACAAGCAGAAGGCGCTAAATTCAAAGTCTGGAAAACTCGGTAGAAAACTTGGCCTTTGGATAATTAAGGCAGTGCTTATAGGAATCGTTGGAATCGGTATCATCGGTGTCAGTGCCGGGCTTGGTGCCTATAAAGGTATCCTGGCCTCCACTCCCCAGATTAATCTGGATGATGTGGCTCCGGTAGGTGAGGTTACCTTCGTCTACGATGTAAACGGTAATAAGATTGACGAACTGGTAGCTGCCAATTCAAACCGTATCTTTGTTACCATGGACCAGATTCCGGAAGACATGGCTAATGCCCTCGTGGCAATCGAGGATGAACGTTTCTATGAGCACAATGGTATCGATTTTAGAGGACTTCTCCGTGCCGGTTATCAATTCTTAAAAACCATGGGTGACGAAACCCAAGGTGCAAGTACCATTACGCAGCAGCTCCTTAAGAATACCATTTTCACTGACTGGACCAGTGAAGGTGATAACGTCATCAAGAAAGTAAAGAGAAAATTACAGGAACAATACCTGGCCATTGAGCTTACCAAGCATATGGACAAGGATGAAATTTTAGAGCGTTACATGAACACTATTAACCTTGGTCAGAATACCTTAGGTGTGGAGGCTGCTGCCCAGCGTTACTTCGGAAAGTCTGTCAGTGACCTGACCTTATCCGAATGTGCTACCATAGCAGTAATCACCCAGAATCCGTCCAAATGGAACCCCATCAGTCATCCGGATAATAATGCGGAACGTCGAGAGAGATGTCTGAATAATATGAAGGATTTGGGATTCATTACACAGGAAGAGTATGATGAAGCCCTGGCAGATGACGTATATTCCCGTATCGAGCGCCACAACCTGGTTTATCTGGAAAATAATTCTACCAGCTCTTACTTTGTGGACGCATTAACCTATGATGTGAAGCAGGACTTGCTGAATGCAGGCTATAGTGAATCCAATGTAGAAAATCTGTTGTATGCCGGCGGTCTCCGCATTATGTCCACCTACGACCCGGAAATTCAGGCCATCGTAGATTCTGCTGTGACCAATCCGGAAAATTATCCAGAAAAGACAAGCTGGCTCCTTAGTTACGCACTTACCATCATCAGTAAGGATGGCACCCAGACGAATTACAGTCAGGAAATGATGGTGAAATATTTCCAGGAAAATATCGACAAAAACTTTGACCTGCTCTTTGATACGCAGGATGAAGCTTTGGCTGCCGTAGAACAATATAAAGCATATCTTATGGTGGAAGGTGATGATTTCACAGAAAGCCTGAGCATGACCATTCAGCCCCAGGTATCTGTTTATATCATGGATCAGTATACCGGTTATGTAGCCGCAATGGCCGGTGGTCGTGGTGCCAAGGAAGGACGACTTACCTTAAACCGTGCCACTGATTCCTATAGACAGCCCGGCTCTACCTTTAAGATTTTAGCGGCCTATGTGCCCGCACTTGACAGCGCTAATCAGTCTCTTGCCACTGTATACAATGATGCCCCCTTCTACTATAACGAGGGTATCCCGGTAAATAACTGGTACGATACAGGCTATAAGGGACTTGTAAACATTAGATATGCCATCGAACAGTCCATGAATATTATTGCAGTCAAGACTCTTACTGTGGTCAGTCCCCAGCAGGGATATGATTATCTGAAAAACTTCGGCTTCAGTAAAGTTACTGATGCCAAAGTCATCGGAAATCAGGTATTCTCCGATATTCAGCAGGCTACCGCTCTTGGTGGTATTACCACCGGTGTATCCAACGAAGAGTTAACTGCTGCCTATGCTGCAATAGCC
>CAZOSU010000346.1:0-2947 GCA_964582515.1 uncultured Acetatifactor sp.
GTGTAGCATACAAGGGACTGGTAGAGGATACCGTATTCCAGTTACTTGGTGGTCTTCGTTCCGGTATGGGCTACTGTGGTGCACAGACTATTCCTACCCTGCAGCAGACCGGCAGATTTGTGAAAATCTCCGCAGCTTCTTTGAAGGAAAGTCATCCCCATGACATTCAGATTACCAAGGAAGCACCTAACTATACAACAGATTTATAAGATAATTTAGATAGTCCGGCGAGGATTCTCGCCGGGCTTTTTTTGTGCAGGGAAAGTGTGAGGGATTTAAGGTCTGCGGCGGGGATATGGCAGGGTAAATTTTGAATATGGAGATGTTTTAGAGTTTCTTAGATTGTTGCTCCATAAACAGCGGAATCCGGGCATGGACGCCCGGATTAGGGTGCATTGTGCACGGATGCACATTGCGCCCGACGCGTTGCTTTCCAAAACCTTTATGCAACAATCTTAGAAACTCTTAAACATCGGAGTCTGAAAAATTTACCCTGCCATATCCCCGCCGCATACCTTAAATCCCTCACACTTTGTACAAAAATATAGTGGAAAAAATAGGAAAAATGGACTATGATAAGAGTATAATTTAAAAAAAAGGAACGAAGAGAATGTGAGGTGATTGCTTTGCAGGAGCAAAGTGTAACATATTCAAATCTGGTGAGGAAACAGAGTCTGCAGCTTTTGCAGGAGGATTTTGCAAAAGTAACGAAGCTTATGGTCTGCTGTTATAATGAGACAAACCAGCCCCTTACTTCCATTTCTGTGGGGGATGACTTAGGAAAAGAGGCAGAAGCCTTATTTGCCCAAGATACGGTACAGGAAGTGCTGGAAAGAGTGGAGGATGGTTCTTTAGAAGAGATTGCAGTGGAGAGCATGGAGCCGGATAAGAGGGTGGCAGCAATTGCGGTGCGTCTTGCAGAAATAAGTGTCATAAAGATTGTAGCAATTGGCTGGGCGGCGGATGAGGCCTTTTTTCAAAAGCTGGATTTTATCAGGGATTTTGCCAGGAGCTTATTTGGCGCCAGACTGGTGGGGGAGCTGTCCAGACAGGACCTTAAGGAATCCAACCGCCAGAAGGAGGAGATTGCCCATACACTGGAATCGAATAATGCGACCTCAGAAATTGTGCATCTCCTTGACAGTGATGCAAAGCTGGCAGATGTGCTGGGCAGGGCTGTGGAGATTTTAGTGCGGCGTATAGGAACCAGCAGCGGTCAGGTTATCAATTACGTACCGGAGCATGGACACATATCCGTGATTGCTGAATGGTGTGGGGACGGCATGAGTTCTTTGGCAGATGTCATAGAACATTCATGGGATTCTTTTTTGTGGAAGCAGAAGAAGCCGCTTGTGGTTTCTACGGATTTTATGAAGGAGTCAGGGCTTGCCGTGGAATTTGAAAAGCATGGAATTCAGGCAGGACTATTCTTTCCGGTAATCAGGTCTGAGCGTGGCACCATTACATTTTTAGCCCTGCAGGAGAGAGCAGCAGCACGTATCTGGACAGTGGAAGAGGTAAAGTTTGTATCAGATACAATCATGGTGGTACAGAGTGTTCTTACAAAACGTTTTCAGAAGGAGTCGCTGAACCGTTCTTATGAGGCCCTAAAGTCCGTACTGGATCACGTGGGAGCATCGATATATGTAAAAGATGCAGCTACAGGTAATGAGCTTTTTTCCAACAACCGCTTAAAGGCCAATTTTGCAGGGGAGGTAAAGAAGGGGACCTTTGACGAGTTGATGAAGCAAGGGATTCCCATAGGTGATAGCAAAAATACATTTGAAATACATTATATGGACAAAGATAGGTGGTACGATGTTATCCGCACGGAAATCTCCTGGGTGGACGGCAGGGAAGCGGTACTGTACTCTTTGTTTGATATTACGGACAAGAAGCTGTATCAGCAGAAAATTGAGCAGCAGGCCAATACGGACTTTCTGACAGGACTTTTCAATCGTATGTGCTGTGAAAGAGATCTGGCTCTGCAGCTTGAAACGGCTAAGCTTCGGGGGAATACAGGAGCGATTCTTTACTTGGATTTGGATGATTTCAAGCATATTAACGATGGTTTGGGGCATCAGTACGGAGATGAGCTTCTCAGGGCCATAGCCTCTGACTTCCGTTCCATCGAAGGAATTGAGCATAGCTGTTATCGAATGGGTGGAGATGAGTTTGTCATCGTAATTCCACCGGAGGATTTTCATAGGGAAGAAGAAATACTTCGGCAAATTAAGGGGGTATTCAGCACCCCATGGTATCTGAAGGATTCGGAGTACTATTGCGGTACCAGTATCGGTGTAGTACATTTCCCAAGTGGGGACGACACCGTGGCGGATTTGATTAAAAAAGCAGATATTGCCATGTATGAGGCGAAAAGAGCCGGTAAGAACCAGAGCAGATATTACGAGGAGACTATGGCATCCGCTTCCGGCAGAAGGCTGGATATGGAGAAAAATATGCGAGATGCTTCTGCGGGGAATTATAAGGAATTTACCGTGTATTACCAGCCAATTGTCCGCCTTACCCACGGCAAGGTGGAATGTGCCGGTGCGGAAGCACTGATTCGTTGGAATAGTAGCAAGATGGGCTTCATATCCCCGGCAGAATTTATTCCACTGGCAGAGTACCTGGGACTTATTAATCCCATTGGAGACCATGTACTTCGTGAGGCCTGTGAAGCCTGCAAGATGTGGAATGATAATGGAAAGCCGGATTATAAGGTGAATGTAAATCTGTCCGTGGTACAGCTGTTACAGAACGATATTGTGGAGAAGGTGGCCCGTGTTATTGAAGAAACCGGTATTGACCCCTCCCACCTGACCCTTGAGGTTACGGAGAGCCTGGCTATCAATGATATGGAGCGTATGAAGATCATTTTGCGTAGTATTAAGGCTCTGGGTGTGAAGATTGCACTGGATGATTTTGGAACGGGCTATTCCTCCCT
>CAZOSU010000347.1:0-2917 GCA_964582515.1 uncultured Acetatifactor sp.
AGAGCCTCCTCCGGTATGGGACTGCCTGTATTAAATATACTGGTCTCCACTCTACCATCTTCTACCCTGAATTGTATATCAATAATTCGCTTCCCGGTGCAATGATTCACTGCGTTGGTAAAAAAGTTCATTACCACCTCTTCCACCTTAAATTCATCTCCCCAGACATACAGGGGCTGCGACTCTGCAATGCGCACCTCGATATCGTTTGATTTTGTCAGAATTTCCGCCGACTGCACATATCCCTTTACAAGTGCCACAATATCAAAGCGTTCCATATTTATCACATCATTTCCAAACTCAAGCTGATTTAAGGTAAGAAGCTTTTTCACCATAGTGTCCATCTTGGCCGCCTCATCCATAATGACATCCACATAAAACTCCCGGCTCTCTGCATCGTCATTGATGCCTTCCTTAAGTCCTTCGGCATATCCCCGAATCAAGGCAATGGGCGTCTTTAGCTCATGGGATACATTGGCCAAAAACTCCTTACGCATCTCATCGATTTCTTCCTTTTTTTCAATATCCCTTTTCAGTTCGTTATTGGCCGTTTTCAGCTCTGAAACAGTGTTTTCCAAAGAAGTGGACAGCTTATTAATATTATTTCCCAAAAGACCAATTTCATTGTGCTGTGAACCGGAATATTTAGCTTCAAAGTCCAGATGCGTCATTCTCTCCGAAATATCCGCCAGCTCCAGAATAGGCTTGGTAAAACGTCCCGATACCACCCAGGTAATGATGGCGCCCACACCAATTCCCGCCATGGCAATATAAACAAAAAAACGGCTTGAAATCTGCACACTATCCCGAATACTTTCCAAGGGAGAGGAAATGATATACCAGTCTCCATTGTCAAGCTGCCCGTACAATTCAATTTGCTCAGCCTTCCCCATGGAGCCTTTCCCATGAAAGACAGTGTCCGGTGCCGGCATCAGCTGCATTTCCCCACTTTCCGTGGTAGGAACCCGAAATATATAGCTTAAAAGTCTCCGATTCAGCTCCTCACCGTCAAAAGAAGCCAGAAGCACCACTTCGGAATTGGAGTTGATAACAATGGCATTGGTATCATATCGAAAGGCATAATCCCTCATCTCCTCCTGAAAATCCGTTGTTTCCAAAATACCACTGTTAGCTGCATCATTTATCTTCTCATAGGCCTGCTGCACCACCTGGTTTTTCTGCAAAATATAGTAATCCTCCAGAAAAATATTATTTACCAGAAAGCTAAGCACAATGGTTCCCGCCAGAAGTGCCACAGTAATTATTACAAATTGAATTCTAATCGACTTTTTCATTTGGAAAACCCTCTCTTTATCTCGTCTGCTTTGATTTTATCAGCTTCCCCTCTCATTTGCAAATAATACACAAAATATTCATAAACGTCCGCATTGCAAAAAAGAGTGGTGAGCTTAAAGCTCACCACCCTATGCTAATCTATTAATCTTTTTTCTTTTTACGAAGAATAGATGTACCTGTTACAGCCGCTGCTACACATACAATACCTAAGATTGACATGAGTAACCATGCGCCGTTGCCATCATCACCCATCTTAGGTGAGATTGCATTGATAATAGTATCGATGATACTTCCTGAACTACTACCATCTGAGTTAGAAGTCTTCTCTACTGCTACTAATACAAATTCGCTGAATGAGCTGGTATCGAAGCAGCCGGTATCACCATCAACAGTTACGGTAAGAAGCTCTGCACCGTTGTCTGCAAAATGAACAAGCTTCAATTCTTTGCCCTTCATAGCAGCAGGTACGTCAAAGGTAATACGTACAGGAACCACTAAATCCTTCTCTGCCTGACTAATATCGGTTAAGTGTAAGTCAAATGACTCTGCCTTCTGAAGCTGTGCATCCGTCACTCCAAGAGCGATTGCTGCATCTGTCTCGGTCTGATCCAGCTCTGCTGCATTTACATATAAGTAGCCGCCTTCCGGAACGGTAAGTAAAGCATTTTCAATCTTCTGAACACCGAATTCATTGCCTTCACCGGATATAATCGTTACAGTAGCATCAAAGCCATCTGCAATTTCAGCTTCCAATGCAGAGAGCTGAGCCATTACATCCTTAGAAAGAGCAGAACCGTTCATCCAGTAGCCCTGAATGGTATTTACCAAGCTTGTAATGATGCTTACAACCTCTTCTACACCCTTACCATCCTTAATTGCTGTAACGATATCGGAAATTGCATCCTTAACTGCATCTACAACATCCTCTTCCGGAACTTCAGGATAGGTCTGCTCGACAATCTGTCTGATTACGATAGCACCACATCTTGAAGTAGCATTAGCGGTAAAGTCAATATTAAGCTGACCATCGGTTACTTCTACCTGCGTTGTTCCCCAAGCATAAGCACCTGCTGCGTTGGATACATTCAATGCGGTTCCTTCTACAGTAGACTTAACGGTACTCTTATATACAGAGTTACTTAAGATTTCTACCTGATAGGTTCCGTTTTCAACATCTACAAGGAAGGTATTTCCATCAGGAATAGCAAAGTCAGTGTAAACCTCTACAGGTAAGCTGCCTTCAAAGGTGAAGGATTCCTGACGACCCTGCATTACTATGGTGCCATCGCTAAAGCCATAGCCCTTTTCTGCGGAGTAGGTTACACCCAAGGTCTCACAATTAATCTCTCCACCCTTAGGATTTACAGTAATACATGTCCATCCGTCTACGGTGTAGCCAGCAGTAATACCAAAGTCAAACTTTCCTACCAAAGGATATGCAACGCTTACATAAGCTGCTGCGCCCTTCTCAAGACCTTCAATAGCACCTGAAACTGCATAAGTAGCAATTTCATTTAATACGCCGGAGGTATTCCATACAACTGCTTCTTCTGTAGTTGCACCACTTGCCCAGGTAACAGTTACCTTCTCAGGAAGTAATTCATCTACATTGTATGCATTT
>CAZOSU010000348.1:0-2917 GCA_964582515.1 uncultured Acetatifactor sp.
GCTGCTGACCACCGGAAAGAGTATTAATATTTCTCTTCTCAAAGCCCTCCAAATCTACGATTTCCAGAGCCGCAGAAACCTTTTCATCCATTTCCTTCTTGGACATTTTCTTAAGCTTTAATCCAAAAGCAATATTGTCATATACATTTAAGTGGGGGAACAACGCATATTTCTGAAACACGGTATTAATGGGCCTCTCGTTGGGCGGAAGCTTTGTAATATCGTCTCCATTTAATAAAATCTCTCCTCCGGTGGGTACATCAAAGCCACCAAGCATACGAAGAATCGTGGTCTTTCCACAACCAGAAGGACCAAGAAAGGTCACAAATTCGCCCTTCTTAATATCCAGGCTAAAATCCTCAACTACTACTGTGTCTTCATCAAAGACCTTACGAACATGTTTTAATTCAATCAAGTTATCATTTGCCATGTCTGCCATCCCTCATTTACAAAATATTCACACTTCGTTTCCTCATACACGTAAAAAACCCATGTTATGACTCATTATAACATTTCTACATTTTTTCACAATCTTTTTTATGTAAATACACGAAAAATAATACCAATATCCCACGAATCACTACCTGTTGAACCTTCAGTTAACCTATTGTACTGCCTGACCTTATCCGCCAAATTAAAGCATACCTCTCTTTGACTTTCCTATGTATTACCGTTATAATAATTTCTATTCAGAGGGTAACAAGCGAGGATTAAACATGACAAGGAAATTATTTTACGAGGATACAAAACTGGTGAATTTTTCGGGAGTAGTGCTGGAATGTGCTGCTGATGAGAAGAAAAGGGGCTTTTGGATTATCCTGGACCAAACTGCTTTTTTCCCGGAGGAGGGCGGGCAATCCGCGGACAGGGGTACTCTGGGTGGTCAGGAGGTTTTGGATGTGCAGATAAAAAGTGATATTATCAGACATCTGGTAAAAGAAAAAATGGAAACAGGTACCACTGTAGAAGGACATGTAAGCTATGAAAGACGCTTTGACTTTATGCAGCAGCACTCCGGTGAGCATATTATCTCCGGGCTTCTGCATACCCACTATGGTTTTACCAATGTGGGCTTTCACTTAAGCGAACGGGAAGTAACACTGGACATGGATGGTGTGATTTCTCCGGAAAATCTGCGTCAAATTGAAGAAATGGCTAACCGGATTATCTGGCAGAATCTGCCCGTGAATGCCACCTTCCCCTCCGTGGAAGCGCTGGCAGCCATGCAGTACCGCAGTAAAATCGAAATCGAGGGCGATGTGCGCATCGTGGAAATTCCCGGCGTGGACACCTGTGCCTGCTGCGCTCCCCATGTGGCATCCACCGGTGAAATCGGTATCATCAAGGTATTAAAGGTCCAGAGCCATCGAGGCGGCGTGCGTATTACCATCGCCTGTGGCGGGCGGGCTCTCAGGGACTACTCTGCCAAAATCCATATCTGTGACGAAGCGGGCACAAAGCTCTCCGTTCCGGAAGAAAGAATTCTTTCGTCTCTTGACAAGCTCCAAAATGACTTTGCGGTTTTAAAGTATACGGCAAATGAATTGGCTCAAGAGCTTATGGCAGAGCAGGTAAAATTCCTTCCCGCTCCTTCTGAATGTGCAAACGCCCTACTTTTCGTAGCGTCAAGCAACAATCTTGCCATCCGAAACACCGTTAATGCCCTGGCAGAAAGCTACTCCGGCTACTGCGGCATCTTCGCCGGAAACGACAAAGCAGGCTACACCTATATCATCGGCAGCAAAGAAAAAGATTGCCGGGAAATAGCCACCCTTTTACGCGAAAAGCTCAGCGCAAAAGGCGGTGGCACCGCCCCCATGATTCAGGGTAATGTACTTGCCACCAAGGATTCCATCCAGACGATTTTTGATTTACTTTAGAAAAAAAGAGGGTGCACCGGCTGCACCCTCAACTTTTTTCTATCGGTCAAACAATTTGTCCACCAAAAGCGTAAATCCCACATACAAAAATGTGGCAAGAAGAACATTGCCCAAATCGAAATGTTTGAATATAAGCAAGTCTACCAGTACATATATCGTAAAAAAGATTATTCCCTGGGTCAAATATTTTTTAGGACCACACATATCCGTAATTCCCCCATCATAGTGTTTATATTTTCTATAATATGCAGCCTTCCGGATAAATATGCCTCAAAATTATTTCATCTGCCCTGCCAATATTTCATATACTGCAGGCGATGCTTTTTTCAAACTGATAAGCCTTCCATCACAGTCCAGGAAACAGTGCTCAGAATACCCCTCACATACCACTTCTTCACCACGCCTCATGGTATATTTCAGCTTCAGCTTCACACCCTTAAACTCTGCCACCTGCACGTGGATATGTATCTCTTCTGCAAAGGTGGTGGTCACTTTGTATTTACACTCCACGCTGGTCACAGGGGAAATAATTCCCTCAGCCTCCAGCTTCTCATAGCCACAACCAATCTGCCGGAAGAAGTCCATTCTGGCCTCTTCCATCCACCGCACGTAATTGGAATGGTGCACAATCCCCATCCGGTCGGTTTCATAATATTGCACCTGATGTATATAAGCCTTCATATTGCCTCCTACAAAATCTTCTCCATGCCCACCTTCTGTGGCACGAGACCGCATTTCTCATAAAATTTCATGGCACTTTCATTGCAGGACCACACATTCAGTGTCACATTATAACAGCCCTGCTCCTTTGCAAAGGCAAGCACATGCTCATATAGCTGCTTTCCGATGTGCATCCCCCGCTTCTCCTCATCCACGCACAAGTCATCAATATAAAGGGTTTTCACATCCGTCAGAATATTATTGCTTATATGCTGCTGGAAGATGCAAAATGCATATCCTAAAACCTCTTCTCTTTCATTCACACCCACAAAAATCGGTGTGGAATCATCCTCGATAATCTTCACAAGCTCCTCATC
>CAZOSU010000349.1:0-2889 GCA_964582515.1 uncultured Acetatifactor sp.
TTCGAGCCTGGTACCGCTACGTTTTTCACGGAGCGAGAGTGCGTCTTCAAAAGACATATCATTTCTGAGCGGTGGGAATAGCAAAGCCTAAGGATATCTTAGCACAGCTTTTTAAGGAGGACTAATCATGCTTTCATTTGAAAACGACTATTCAGAGGGCGCTCATGCGCAAATATTGCAGCGCCTTATAGAGACTAATTTAGAACAGGAAACCGGCTATGGTAACGACAAATTCTGTGCCAGTGCCAAGGAGAAGATTCGCGCCGCCTGTGGGCATCCTGAGGCACATATCCAGTTTCTGGTGGGCGGTACCCAGACCAACGCTACTGTCATCGCGGCCATGCTGCAAAACTATCAGGGTGTGGTAGCCACGGAGGAGGGGCATATTGCTGTACACGAATCCGGTGCCATCGAGCATTCCGGTCATAAGGTACTGACCCTGCACTCCCACCATGGGAAGATGTGTCCCGCAGAGCTGGAGAATTATCTTGCAGATTTCTACGGTGATGGCAATATGGACCATGCAGTATTCCCGGGAATGGTATACATCTCACATCCTACAGAAAGTGGTACTCTTTACACAAAGACTGAACTGACAGAGCTTCGCCGCATCTGTGATAAATTTGAAATTCCCCTGTTCCTTGATGGTGCCAGACTTGGCTATGGACTTATGAGCAAGAGCACTGACGTAACCTTAAAGGATATCGCAGATTTATGTGATGTATTCTACATCGGTGGCACCAAGGTGGGTGCTCTCTGCGGGGAAGCGGTGGTATTTCCCAAAGGAAAGGTACCCCCTCACTTTGTAACCACGGTAAAGCAGCAGGGAGCACTTCTTGCCAAAGGACGCCTTTTAGGAATTCAATTTGATACCCTTTTCACAGATGATTTATACTTTGAAATCAGCAGACACGGTATTGAAATGGCGGAGCTTCTAAAGAATGTTTTTGTAGAAAAGGGATACCGCTTCTACTTAGACTCCCCCACCAACCAGCAGTTTATTATCCTGGATAACGACACCATGGCGCGGCTGTCCAAGGATGTACGCTTCTGCTTCTGGTGCAAATACGATGACACCCACACGGTGGTACGCTTTGCTACCAGCTGGGCTACTACGGTAGAGAATATTGAGAAATTAAAAGAGCTTCTATAAAATACCAACGGCTGTCACTACCTCTTGTGACTATACCATCTTTATGCTCAAGATTCTACGACAAATGACAAAGGGGAGCACCCGAAGGTGCTCCCTCTCCTTATACTTTTTTCAGCAGGCCTGCCTTCAGCAAATTGTACATACGTGTATTCTGTGCCGCAGTTCCACGGTAACCGGTAATCTGATTCTTCGCCGCTAATTCTTTGCGAAATGCATAGCTATAATCAATACCAAGCGTTTGCAATGCAATAGATAATGTTGTTTTTGTACCTCTATATGCGGGGTAATACTCCTTTCCCGGTATAGCCGGCTGGCTATTGGCACTCTTTTTTGTCAATGCAAATTCTTCTACTAAAAAGGCAAGAACGCCCTCTGCGGTCTTTATGGCATGCTCCTTGGAAAGAATTATTGGTACGTCCTCCGGCGAATCCATAAAACCATTCTCTACCAGAAATGCAGGCATATTGGTATGCTTTAACACATAAAAGCCCTTTTTCAACACATTCTGTGAACGATTTCCTATCAGACCGGTTCGGGAGACAATGTGTTGGTACAGGCGTTTTGCCTGCGCATTCCTTTGGGCATCGTTGGAGTCATGAAAGATTACCGTTCCTCCACCCTTACTTCCGTTCAATCCTGCATTGTGATGCATGGATAGATATACATCTGCCCCTGCTTCATTTGCGGCCTTCACTCTGGCCGATAAGCTGATATCCTCTCTTCCTGTAGTATCATCTACTCTGAAAACTGTACATTCATAATCACGCAGCAGCTCCTCTACCATATCCATGATTCGGTCATTGAGATACCACTCCCTGGTTTCGTCCGGGTCTAAGGACTTCAAGCATCGCTTTCCCGCTGTATCATACCCATGACCTGCGTCCAATACTATTATTTTTCCCATATGCCCCTCCTTTTTTATTATCTCCCTCTATTGAATCTGAATAATGGTGAGGTGGGCAGACACCGGCCTGGTTCCTCCCGCAAGAGGTGTTATGGTAAGTGCCGCAGCATTGCCGATAGGATTTTGCACTGTCAAAATGGAGTCCTCCTCCGTAGTTTCCACAAGGGCCATGCCCACAATCTGTGACGCACCAGTTGCCCGCCCCACAACCGTGTAAGCCAGTTCTTCACCATTCAGGGTTAATAAAAGCTGTCCCGCTTCATCCACACTTACTTCAAATAATACCTGATACGTTCCGATTGGTCCCAGAATAAAGGTGTCCGCGCCTGAACGGCTTATATCTGTACTACTGATGACACCGTTCTGTGGAAAGCTCACTGCAGTACCGGGAGCTACTGTAGCCGCATTATCCGGAGGCATCAGCGCATAAAAGTCCGCATAATTCAAAACTCCCCCGGGAGCACCCTGTTCACCTTCCGGACCTGCTGGACCTGCTGGGCCTGCTGGGCCTGCCGGGCCTGTTTCTCCTGCCGGACCCGCTGGGCCTGCTGGGCCTGTTTCTCCTGCTGGGCCTGTTTCTCCTGCCGGGCCTGCTGGGCCTGCTGGGCCTGCCGGACCTGTTTCTCCTGCTGGACCTGCTGGACCCGCTGGACCTGCTGGGCCTGCTTCTCCTGCCGGACCTGCTGGGCCTGCCGGACCCGCTGGGCCTGCCGGACCTGTTTCTCCTGCCGGGCCTGCTGGACCCGCTGGACCTGTTTCTCCTGCCGGGCCTGTTTCCCCTCATTCTGCAATATGTACTGTATGTCAGCAGCTGTAAGCATTATTCTTCATT
>CAZOSU010000350.1:0-2871 GCA_964582515.1 uncultured Acetatifactor sp.
ATTTCCTTTTTCATGGGAGTACCTGTAATTACAAAGCAGTTTCGCAATTATCTATTTATTACCTCTTGAATGGTAACACATGGAAGTGATGTGGGCAAGGGGAAATGTTGATTCATAAATACTTCATTGCTATAATATTATCAATAAGAATTCATAGTGATGGAGCGAAGTTATGCATATTTTAGAATCATTTCTCCAGGGGAAGGAAAACAATCCCTTAACCTGCGAAGACGGTATTTTTATAAGTGATAAGCTGGTGGCGGTGATTGATGGTGCCACCTCTGATGGAGCGCTATCGTGGGAAGGGCACAGGAGCGGCTATTATGCGAAGGAAGTATTGGTGAAGTGCATGGGGGAGATGGGGGCGAAGGAGTTTTCTTCTGCGCAGGAGGTACTGACAAGGCTGGATGCAGAGCTTTGTGAAAGTATTCTTTCTTTTGGGAGAGAGTCATTGTCAATCGCAGATTATCCCAAGGCATCTATTATTCTTTATAATGATACTACCAGGGAAATCATCAGCTATGGAGATTGCCGGTGCAGCATTAATGGCGTAGTGTATTCTGAAACCAAGCGAATTGACAGGCTGAATGAGGAGCTTCGTGCCTTTGTACTGGAGTATGAGCTTTTGCAGGGAAGGTCACTGGAAGAGTTGTCAGAGAAGGATCCGGGCAGGGCAGCGATATTGGACAATCTTCGGAAGCAGTGTGCCTTTGAGAATGTGCCGGGCTCTTTTGGATATGCGGTATTAAACGGCAGAGGGATTGAGCGGTCGTTAATAAAGACATATAAGGTTTATCCAGGAGATGAAGTGATTCTGGCTAGTGATGGTTATCCCAGGCTGGGGAAGGATTTAGCGGAGAGTGAGGCATATTTGCAGGGAGTGTTGCAGGAGGATTCCCTGTGTTTTCGGAAGTTTTCTTCCACTAAGGGAGTTAAGTCTGGAAATGTCAGCTTTGATGACAGAGCGTTTTGCAGATTTATAGTGGGAGAAGCAAAATGTGGTCGCCTGCATAGCTAATCGGACCATTTTATGTTGGTTATAGGGCACTACAGGGTACAGGTGAAATATGTGATTCAGCGTACCCTGCGAAACCTTAAAATAGGACACATTTTGGATGAAAAAGGAAGTAAAAGGGTATATGGACTGAGGGTGGCGCTTGATGCCCCGCTTTTTTGAATAATCGGGGTGTCGAGGAGGGCTGACGTAGCGGGTACCCTTTTTGGACGGAATATTTCATGAAATTAATGAAGAGCAAATAAAAACGGGGTACCAGAGAAAGATATCCTGTCTATACCCCAAGGCAGGTCAAGTTCCACGAAAAATGGTAAAGTACTCTGGAAAGTGGTCAGAAACTGCCGAAAATGGTCAGAATTGCTCCCTTATAGCGTCGAAAAAGCCCATCCAATCGGATGGGCTTTCATCATATCAATTATACACGATATCCTTTGCTTTCGATTACATTCACAACCTGGTCCACATATTTCTGGCAGGTCTCCATGTCGCCGGCCTCTACCATGACGCGGATAACAGGCTCGGTGCCGCTTTCACGAACCAGGATACGACCGTCAGTGCCAAGTGCCTCTGCAACCTGAGCTACAGCTGCCTGTACATCGGCATCAGCATTTACGGTTGCCTTATCCTGCACGCGTACGTTGGTAAGTACCTGAGGATATACCTTGAAAGGAGAAGCAAGCTCGCTTAAGGTAGTCTTCTTTTCTAACATTACTTCCATCATCTTGATAGCAGTTAAGATACCATCACCGGTGGTAGCATATTTCTTAAAGATGATGTGTCCGGACTGCTCGCCACCGAGACGGTAGCCGTTCTGCTGCATGTTCTCATAAACATACTTGTCGCCGACTGCAGTCTTTTCATATTCTACGTCGATGGCATCCAGTGCCTTGTATAATCCGAAGTTGGACATTACGGTGGTGACAACCTTATTACCTACTAATTTGCCACGCTCCTTTAAGTAGCGGCCGTAGATGTAGATGACAGCATCACCATCTACCAGGTTACCCTTCTCATCCACGCAGAGACATCTGTCCGCATCGCCGTCGAAAGCGAAGCCAACGTCAAGACCATTATCTACTACGAATTTCTGTAAGCCCTCAATATGAGTAGAACCACAGCCTGTATTGATATTTACACCATCCGGCTGGTTATTGATAACATATGTCTTAGCGCCCAGAGCATCGAATACGTTCTTGGCAATCATCCAGGAGCTTCCGTTTGCGCAGTCAAGTCCTACCTTTACGTCGCGATAAGAGCGGGTTGCAAGGGAGATAAGGTAGCCAACGTAGCGGTTACGTCCGGCTGCATGGTCCACGGTGCATCCAATATTCTCACGCTCTGCATAAGGAATCTCGCCGATGGCGCCGTCTAAGTAATCCTCCACCTTGAGAATGGTTTCTTCGTCCATCTTCTCGCCATTGCCGTTAATTAATTTGATACCGTTGTCAAAGTAGGGGTTGTGACTTGCGGAAATCATGATACCGCCGTCAAAGCCCTCGGTACGTGCCACGTACGATACGCTGGGGGTGGTGGTTACGTGAAGTAAGTATGCATCTGCACCGGAAGCGGTAAGTCCTGCTACCAGAGCATATTCAAACATATAAGAAGAGCGGCGGGTATCTTTGCCGATAACAACCTTAGCCTTTTCACCGTCTGTTTTATTCTGATTGTAATACCAGCCTAAAAAACGACCAATCTTGTACGCGTGGTCTGCGGTAAGATTTTTATTAGCTTCTCCACGGAAGCCGTCCGTTCCAAAATATTTTCCCATTTTTTTCCTTTCTGTGCATGCTGTAAAAGTACAGCATTGCCGACATAGGTTTTACCTACTTTAAGTGTATTCGTCTGCTTTATGG
>CAZOSU010000351.1:0-2859 GCA_964582515.1 uncultured Acetatifactor sp.
GATGATTTTGTCTATGCAAAGACAGCAGGCATGGCAGTGAAGATTTTCGGTATGAGCAAGAATACCGAAGACGGAACGCTGGCCATGGTGGCACCTTTCATGATTTCCGCAGATTATCCTTTGTATATGGTAAATGACGTATTTAACGGCGTATTCGTTCGCAGCAATATGCTGGGCGACTCCATGTACTACGGTCGCGGCGCCGGAAAGCTTCCTACCGCAAGTGCAGTTGTAGGTGACGTGGTAGAATGTGCAAGAAACTTAGGCAACAACGTACCGGTATTCTGGGATGCTGAGGAAGCAAAGCTGGTTGATATTTCAGAAAGCTCCAGAAGCTTCTTCGTACGTGGGAAGGTGTCTGCAAAAGCAGAAGTGTTGGCTGCATTCCCGGGCGGTAAGGAAGTGATTATCGAAGGAAGAGATGATTTCGGATACTTCACCCGGGAAATGAAGGAAAAGGATTTTGCTGAGAAATTCGAGGCATTGGGTGATAAGGTATTTATCAGAATCCGTGTAGAAAAGTAAAAAGGTTGAACGAAGGTTTGACTTACTAATTGCGGCAGTATCGCAGGCAGGCTTGTGATATGCAGAAAGAGGAGAATTATGAAATATGTAGTAGTTTTGGGAGATGGTATGGCAGATGAACCTATCCAGGTTTTGGGGAATAAGACACCGCTGGCATATGCCAATACTCCTAATATGGATAAATTGAGTAAACTGTCAGAGGTTGGTATGGTGCATACCATTCCCGATGGTATGAAGCCGGGCTCTGATACAGCGAACCTTTCTGTGATGGGATATGACCCGAAGAAGTATTATTCCGGACGTTCTCCATTGGAAGCGTTGAGCATCGGCGTTCCCATGAAGGATACGGATATTGCACTTCGTTGCAATATCGTTACTGTTTCTGAGGAGGATGTTCCTTTTGAGGAACTGACCATTATTGATCACAGCTCTTCGGAAATCAGCACCGAGGATTGTGCTGTGCTCCTTGAAGAGGTAGCAAAGCAGCTGGCAAATGAAACCTATCAGTTCTATGTAGGTACCAGCTACCGTCACTGCCTTATCTGGGATAAAGGGCAGGTTGTAGAGCTGACACCGCCTCACGATGTGCTTGGCCAGACCATCGGTCAGTATCTGCCGGAGGATGAGGTGCTCCGCAGCATGATGAAAAAGAGCTATGAGATTTTGAAAAATCATCCCTTGAATGTGGAGCGTAAAAAGCAGGGATTGAATCCTGCCAACTGCTGCTGGTTCTGGGGAGCCGGAACCAAGCCGCTGTTATCTTCCTTTGAGGAGAAGACAGGTAAAAAGGGCATGATGGTATCTGCGGTTGACCTGCTCAAGGGTATTGCGGTAGGCGCCGGCATGGGTGTAGCTGAGGTGCCCGGTGCAAATGGTGGTCTTCATACCAATTATGCCGGAAAAGTGGATGCCGCAGTAAAGGCACTTCTTGACGAAAATTATGATTTCGCTTATATTCATGTGGAAGCACCTGATGAAATGGGTCATCAGGGCAGTGTAGAACGTAAGGTACAGGCCATTGAGTACCTGGATGAGAAGGTTATCGGTCCTGTAGTGGAGAAGCTGGAAAATGCCGGAGTGGATTTCAGACTCCTCGTGCTTCCTGACCATCCTACGCCAATCCGCTGTCGTACCCATACCTCAGATAATGTTCCGTATATGCTTTATGATTCTACCAATCTTCTTTCCAGGGAGTGGGATTATACCGAGGAAGACGGAAAGGCATCCGGTAATTTTGAGCCGGTGGGACATAAGCTGATAGATACGTTCTTACAGCTATAGTATACATAACAATAATTTAGGAGTAGTATTATGAGAAGAGTAGTTAAATTCGGTGGAAGCTCTCTGGCAAGTGCAGAGCAGTTTGAAAAAGTAGGCGCAATCATCCGTGCAGATAAGGAGAGAAAATTCGTTGTTCCTTCCGCACCGGGTAAGAGATATCCTGATGATATCAAGGTAACGGATATGCTTTACAGCTGCTATGCACTGGCAGAAGCAGGGAAGGATTTCAGCAAGGAAATGAAGGCCATTAAGGCTCGTTATCAGGAGATTATCGACGGTCTTAAGCTGGATTTATCCTTAGAGGAGGCATTTGCTACGGTAGAGAAGAATTTCAAGGCAAAGGCAGGAAAGGATTATGCGGCATCCCGTGGTGAGTTTTTAAACGGTATCATTATGGCAGCTTATCTGAAGTTTGAATTCATTGATTCTGCAACCGTGATTTTCTTTGACGAGGATGGTAAGTTTAATGCGGATAAGACCAATGAGGTATTATCTGCAAGACTGGCAAAATGTGAAGCAGCAGTTATTCCGGGCTTCTATGGTGCATATGAGGATGGCACTGTGAAGACCTTCTCCAGAGGCGGAAGCGATATCACGGGTTCCATCGTAGCTAAGGCTGTTAAGGCAGATGTATACGAGAACTGGACCGATGTATCCGGCGTTCTGATTGCAGACCCAAGAATTATTAAGGACCCTAAGGGCATTGAGGTGATTACCTACCGCGAGCTGCGTGAGCTTTCTTACATGGGCTTTACCGTGCTTCATGAGGATGCTATCTTCCCAGTACGTCAGATGGGTATTCCTATTAATATCCGTAATACCAATGCTCCGGAGGACAATGGTACCTGGATTGTGGAAAGCACCTGTCAGAAGTCTAAGTATGTTATTACCGGTATTGCAGGTAAGAAGGGCTTCTGTTCTGTAAACATCGAAAAGGAAATGATGAACTCCGAAATCGGATTTGGCCGCAAGGTATTACAGGCGTTTGAGGACAATGGAATTTCCTTTGAGCATGTTCCTTCCGGTATTGATACTCTGACTGTGTTTGTTCAT
>CAZOSU010000352.1:0-2815 GCA_964582515.1 uncultured Acetatifactor sp.
GGACCTGCTGGGCCTGCCGGGCCTGCTGGGCCTGTTTCTCCTGCCGGACCTGCTGGACCTGCTGGGCCTGCTTCTCCTGCCGGACCCGCTGGACCTGCCGGGCCTGTTTCTCCTGCCGGACCTGCTGGGCCTGCTGGGCCTGTTTCTCCTGCTGGACCTGCTGGGCCTGCTGGGCCTGTTTCTCCTGCTGGGCCTGCCGGACCTGCTGGGCCTGCTTCTCCTGCCGGACCTGCCGGCCCCCTTGGGCCTACTGGACCCGATACAGGGGTTGGACATCCGCAGAAACAGCTATCCGGTTGGTTATCGCAGCATCCCTGACTATATCGTCGATTACTTACACAATGACTCATTTTCCTAGGAATCTCCTTCTAAAATATTTACCTTTAACATATAATATGTATTTATCCCCAAAATGTACTGATTGCTTAGATGAATATCCTTACCAAACAAAAAAGGAATGCCGATTCCTCAGCATTCCCCTTATCCTACAAACATTCTCTAAGAATCTTTGCAATATCCTCTTTATTCAGTGCAACATAGGCACCATCCATGTTATTGTATTTAATCGTATCCTCTGCCATCAAATCAATCTTAGAATCATCGATTCCCACTTCTCCCAGCGTCATCGGGATACCACAATCCTTAAAGAACTTTTCTGTTGCATCAATTGCCATATTGGCACACTTAAAGGAATCCTCCTCTTTGATATCCCAGACATTGCGACCATACTCACAGAACTTTTCTACTGTGGCATCACTTAAAATATATCGCATCCAACGTGGTGTTACAATCGCCAGCCCCTCCCCATGTGTAATATCATAATAGGCACTCAGCTCGTGCTCAATGGGGTGACAGGTCCATCCACCTCCCTTACCGCAGGAAAGAAGACTGTTTAATGCCTGTGTACTTGCCCACATCAGATTGGCTCTGGCCTCGTAATTGTCCGGCTCCTTCAATGCAATGGGACAATACTTTATGCATGCCTTCAGAAGACCTTCCGCAAATCTATCCGAAATGAATGATCTGGTTTCCTTCTGGAAATATTGTTCAAAAATGTGGGACATGATATCTGCGGTTCCCGCTGCAGTCTGCTTTGCGGGAAGTGAATACAAATACTGCGGGTCACAGATAGAAGCCTGCGGAATAAAATCATGGGAACTGGTTCCAAGCTTTTCCTTGGTTTCCATGTTTGAGATTACCGCATTTTTGTTCATTTCCGAGCCTGTTGCTGCCAATGTAAGTATCGTCACTATGGGAAGTACTTTACCTATTTTGCGACTGTCCACTACCAGATCCCACGGGTCTCCATCATAGAATGCACCACCTGCCATAACCTTTGCCGCGTCAATGGTACTGCCTCCGCCAACTGCAAGCACTACATCAATCTTTTCCTTCTTGCAAATCTCCACACCATCACGTATGGAGGTAATCTTTGGATTCGGCTCCACACCGCCCAGTTCAAATACATTGAAATCTGCAAGCAATTCCTTCACTTTATCATATAAACCATTCTTACGAATACTTCCGCCACCGTATACCATGAGAATATTATTTCCATAAGGCGCTACCACTTCTGCTAAACACTCTACCTGACCTTTTCCAAAACGAATATCCGTGTAAGCATGATATCTGAAATTGTTCATTGTAATCCTCCTTGTGTAAAACGACATTTTGCTATATTACTTTACTATTTTATCCTTTTTACATGTGGATTGCAATAATTCTATACCGCTAATAAGCCCATATACAGAATATAACTCATTTCCTCTTATAAAGTAATGTTCTGGCTCTCATCTTCTTCCACCATGGTAGCCTCCATAACAAACCATTGTCCATTCAGATTTACGACCTTAAATGCAATCTCTTGCGACTTCGTCTCATACTCAGAAAGTATAATCCGCACATACTCCAAAAGCTCCGGTATCATATCATTATACAACTGTATCATATAAGCTTCTTCGCCATATTCCAGATATATGTCCTGTAAAAAGTCATAATTTTCCTCCGCATACCTATACATCATTCTAAATATATCCTCTTCAAAGGTTCCTGTTTGTAATGGACTGTCTGCATTTTCAGAAATAATATCAATTGTTGCTCTGACAGTTCCCCCTTCATCAGACTCCGTTATCTCCTTAACAGAATACCCGGCTACAATCATTTTCGACGCCTCTTTAAAATAATCTTGTACAGCCGTTTGTGTCTCCTCATTCAGTAATTCTTTATCCAGACCTGTTAATAGATAAAAATCCCGCTCATAGTTTTCCCATTTCAAATAATCCATTCCCAAATCCATCAATACAAACCCTAAACAAGAAGTATTTAATGCCTCAATATCCGTATCTGTCATTGCCTGCAAAAATTTCTCTGCCGTTTTCGTAATACTTTCTTCATTGGACAGCCCCTCTGTTCCCCCACATCTATTGCAGGTTTTTGCTTCTGAAAAAGTAGCATCCTTCCAATCATGTCCAAGTGCTTCTCCTTTCACTTCTCCGCAATAACTACATATCATAGCACTTTCACAGGTTGCATCAGACCAGCTATGCCCTAATGCCTCTCCTTTGACCTGCCCACATTCTGTACAATGCTTTGGTATTACACATCCTGCCTCCTCCCATGTATGACTTACGCAGCATCCAGTTAATGTTAATACCAACAGGATTGTGCAGATTACAGATAATGCTCTTTTCTTCATTTGTATATTCCCCCTATCTTAGAATGAAAAAAAGCTCCAAACACAACCCAATGCTTGAAGCTTTCATGCTGGTGATCGGACTTGAACCGATACGGGGTTGCCCCCGAGGGATTTTAAGTC
>CAZOSU010000353.1:0-2815 GCA_964582515.1 uncultured Acetatifactor sp.
ACGGAAGCATCCGTCACCGGCGATATTGATACAAATCTTGTCCGGCTGGCCTACCTGAGCACCGATACATGCTCCCAGACCATATCCCATGGTACCAAGACCACCGGAGGAAAGGAAGGTACGCGGCTGGGTATACTTATAATACTGCGCAGCCCACATCTGATGCTGTCCCACGTCGGTAGAAATCACGGCTTCCCCCTTGGTCACACGGTCAATCTCTTCAATCACATAAGGACAGGTAAGTCCGGTATCCTCGTATTTCAACGGATACTTCTCCTTAAGCTCCTGAATCTTGGTCATCCACTCGCCGTTATACTGCTTATCCAGCTTCATATTAATCTCTGTAAGGGCATCCTTCAAATCACCAATAACTGCTGCATCCACGCGAATGTTCTTATTAATCTCTGCTGCATCCACATCAATCTGCACAATCTTAGCATTCTCTGCAAACCTCTTGGGATTACCGATAACACGGTCGGAGAATCTTGCTCCAAGGGCAATGAGGAGATCACAGTCACTGACACCCAGATTGGAGGTCTTGGTGCCATGCATACCAATCATACCGGTATATCTCTCGCTCTTACCATCGAAAGCTCCCTTACCCATTAAAGTATCGCAGACAGGTGCATCCACTAATTCTGCAAACTCTGCCACTTCCTTGGAAGCGCCGGAAATCACCGCGCCACCGCCAAGATAGATATAAGGCTTCTTTGCCTCCTTAATCAGCTGTACTACCTGGTCAATATCTTCTGCAGAATACTTATTTACCTTCTTAATCTCCTCCGGTACTACAGGGGTGTACTCGCAAAGAGCCGCGGTAACATCCTTGGTAATATCCACAAGCACAGGACCCGGTCTGCCGGTCTTTGCAATGCGGAAGGCCTTACGGATGGTATCTGCAAGAACCTCTACATTTTTTACAATATATCCATGCTTTGTAATAGGCATGGTTACACCGGCAATATCAATCTCCTGAAAGCTATCCTTTCCAAGGGCCGGAAGATTAACATTGGCAGTGATGGCAACCACAGGAACGGAGTCCATGTATGCCGTAGCAATACCGGTTACCAGATTGGTAGCCCCCGGTCCGCTGGTAGCCATACATACTCCCACCTTACCGGTTGCTCTGGCATAACCATCCGCTGCATGAGCAGCACCCTGCTCATGACTGGTTAAAATATGATTAATCTCATCACTGTGCTTATATAATGCATCATATACATTCAGGATGGTTCCGCCCGGATAACCAAAGACAGTATCCACACCCTGCTCTTTTAAACATTCAATTACAATTTCAGCACCTGTTAACTGCATAGGCTTTCTCCCCTTTGTTTATTTCTTGATTTCTAAAACTGCACCACGGTTTCCACTGGTTACCAGCTCACGATAGCGTGCCAGATAACCGCTTACTTCCTTTACTACCGGCTTCCAGTTATCTTTTCTCTTTGCCATTTCCTCATCAGAAACCAGAATATCCAGCTTATTTTCCGGAATATTGATACTGATGATATCACCCTCCTGTACAAATGCAATGGGACCACCCACTGCTGCTTCCGGAAAAACATGTCCGATGGATGCACCTCTGGATGCACCGGAGAAACGTCCGTCAGTAATAAGTGCCACGCTGGAACCGAGACCCATACCCGCAATAGCGGAGGTAGGATTTAACATCTCTCTCATACCGGGGCCACCCTTAGGACCCTCATAACGGATTACAACAACGTCACCTGCTACAATCTTACCGCCAAGAATGGCTGCAATGGCATCCTCTTCGCAGTCAAATACTCTGGCAGGTCCCTGATGCACAAGCATCTCGGGTACCACTGCGGAACGCTTAACAACACCGCTGTCCGGTGCCAGATTACCCTTTAAGATAGCGATACCGCCGGTCTCAGAGTATGGGTTCTCCACAGGTCTGATAACCTGGGGATTTTTATTTACACAGCCTGCAATATTCTCTCCCACGGTCTTTCCGGTAACTGTCATACAATCCAGATTCAAAAGATTCTTCTTGGTCAGCTCGTTCATTACGGCATAAACACCACCTGCTTCATTTAAATCCTCCATGTAGGTAGGACCGGCCGGCGCTAAGTGGCAAAGGTTCGGAGTCTTTGCAGATAATTCGTTGGCAATATCCAGATTCAAGTCAACACCAGCTTCTCTTGCAATCGCCGGAAGATGAAGCATGGAGTTGGTAGAGCATCCCAGTGCCATATCTACGGTAAGCGCATTCATAAATGCCTTCTCTGTCATGATATCACGGGGCTTAATATTCTTTTCCACAAGCTCCATAATCTTCATACCTGCATGCTTTGCAAGGCGGATTCTTTCCGAATATACTGCCGGAATGGTTCCGTTGCCGCCAAGACCCATACCCAGAACCTCTGTCAGGCAGTTCATGGAGTTGGCAGTGTACATACCGGAGCAGGAGCCACAGGTTGGGCAAGCCTTCTCTTCAAACTCACACAGCTTTTCCTGGGTCATGGTACCTGCAGCCACACTTCCCACGGCCTCAAACATGGAAGAAAGACTGGTCTTATGACCATCAATTCTACCTGCCAGCATAGGACCGCCGGATACAAAAATAGTAGGTATATTTAATCTGGCAGCAGCCATCAAAAGTCCCGGTACATTCTTATCACAGTTAGGTACACACACCAGACCGTCAAAGCCATGTGCCATCGCCATACATTCTGTACTGTCTGCAATCAAATCTCTGGTTACCAGACTGTACTTCATACCGATATGTCCCATTGCAATACCGTCACAAACTGCAATTGCAGGGAACATAACCGGTGTACCGCCTGCCATGGCA
>CAZOSU010000354.1:0-2811 GCA_964582515.1 uncultured Acetatifactor sp.
TCATGGCAGAGGCTGTAGCTATTCAGCAGCCACCTTCTGATAATGGTAAGAGACTTCGACTGTACTATATTACCCATGCAGCAGTGAAGCCTCCTACCTTTGTTATTTTCGTAAATGACAAGGAGTTAATGCATTTCTCCTATACCAGATATATCGAGAATCAGATAAGAGAAACCTTTGGTTTTAAGGGAACACCTCTCAGATTTATCATTAGAGAGCGAAAGGATAAGGAACAGTAATGTTATTAATAAGAGTAATTTGTATAATCATTGGATATGTATTTGGACTTTTCCAGACAGCCTTTTTCTACGGAAAAGCCCATGGAATTGATATCAGAGAGCATGGTAGTGGTAATTCGGGCACTACCAATGCGCTGAGAGTGTTAGGAACCAAGGCCGGGCTTATTGTTTTTGCCGGAGATTGCTTAAAGTGTATATTGGCGGTAGTGCTTACCAAGCTTTTATTCGGAGCATCCTATCCGGATGCCAAATATCTGCTTGCCTTGTATACGGCTACAGGAACTATTTTAGGACACAATTTCCCATTCTACATGGGATTTAAGGGTGGCAAGGGGATTGCTGCCACAGCAGGACTTATTTTAGCATTTCACCCTTATTTTATTCCCATGGGGGTGATTCTGTTCTTCGGAACCTTTGCAATTACTCATTATGTGTCCCTGGGCTCTTTATTGATTTATGCAGGCTTTGTAATTGAAATGATTATCTGTGGTCAGCTTGGCGTGTTTACGGGGGCAACGCAGGGAATTCTGCTGGAGATGTATGCAGTAGCGCTGTTTTTAGCAGCTATGGCATATTGGAGACACAGAGAAAATATTGTACGCCTTATCAAAGGGGAAGAGCGTAAGACATATCTCTTTAAGAAAAACGAGGCAAAGTAAAGGAGAAGCATCATGGCGAAAGTAGGTATTATCGGAGCGGGAAGCTGGGGAACAGCATTGGCGCTTGTGTTATATAAAAATGGTAATGAAGTAACTGTTTGGTCGAAATTTGAGTCAGAGATTCAGATGTTACGTGATAGCCATGAGCATGTGGATAAGCTTCCGGGAGTAAAGCTTCCGGAGGATATGATATTTACTACCGACTTAGAGGCTTCCATTAAGGGAAGGGATTTGATGGTAATGGCAGTTCCAAGTACCTTTACCAGAGAAACCGCACGTTTAATGGCTCCTTTTGTTGCAGAGGAACAGATTATTGTGAATGTGGCGAAGGGTATTGAAGAAAGTACCTTGATGACACTTTCAGAGATTATCGAAGAAGAAATTCCTCAGGCGGTGGTCACTGTTTTATCAGGTCCGTCCCATGCAGAAGAGGTAGGTAAGGGAATTCCGACCACCATCGTTGTGGGGGCAAAGAAACAGGCTGTGGCAGAGTATGTGCAGAATCTGTTTATGAACGAGGTTTTCCGTGTATATATCAGCCCGGATGTGCTTGGCATCGAGCTGGGAGCCGCACTGAAAAACGTGGTAGCACTGGCGGCAGGTATTGCAGATGGTTTAGGCTATGGAGACAATTCCAAGGCTGCATTAATTACCAGAGGTATGGCGGAGATTACCAGACTTGGTACAGCTATGGGTGGTAAGGCGCAGACCTTCAGTGGTCTTACCGGTATTGGTGACCTTATCGTAACCTGTGCAAGCATGCATTCCAGAAACCGTAGAGCCGGTATCTTAATCGGTCAGGGTAAGACCATGGATGAAGCCATGGCAGAGGTCAAGATGGTAGTGGAGGGTGTATATTCCGCGAAAGCGGCCATGGCTCTTGCTAAAAAATACGATGTACAGCTTCCGATTATTGAGCAGGTAAATCTTGTATTATTCGAGAACAAGAATGCTGCAGAGGCTGTGAAGGATTTAATGCTTCGTGATAAGAAAATCGAAAGCTTTGCTATTCCTTTTGAGGAATAAATTTATTTTTTGAAAAAAATATTGACAAATTATAAATTGCGTGTATATATTATTAACAAATAAATGCTTTAAACCGTTGAAGCGGAGATAACGGTAATTATGCTTCTACAGAGAGCCCGTGTTGCTGAGAGTCGGGTGAAAAACAGGTTATCAAATGGACCGCGGAGGGCACAGTCAAATGCGCTGTTCACAGTGCAGAGTATTCTGTGACGTGTGGGCATACGTTAGTTGCCGGGGATATGTAGGTATCCTGCTAAGTGTGCAGCTGTCGTGGCTGTAAATCAAGGTGGCACCGCGGATAGTGTATATGTTTTTGACATATATTTGTTTATTCGTCCTTGACAGATTCCAGGATTCTGTCAAGGACTTTTTTTATTGTTTTTAAGGAGGTAATTAGTGGAATGAAGATAAAATGCTGGTGGCGCTTTGCGCCGGATATTATGAAGAACAAAACAGATGATAGAGCAAAACAAATTCTTAATTATCAAAATTGGAGGAAACAGCTATGAAATTTAATAATATTGACTTTAATACTTACTTTAAAAACTACCCGGATGAAAATGGATACTTTGGAAAATACGGCGGTTCATACATTCCCCAGGAGTTACAGACCGCTATGAATGAGATTAACGAGGCTTATCAGACCATTTGTAAATCCGATAGATTTATCAGCGAGCTTCGCCGTATTCGTAAGGAATTTCAGGGCAGACCTACACCCATATCCCATTTGGAGAGATTATCAAATAAGCTTGGAAATGTGCAGCTCTATGTGAAGCGTGAGGATTTAAATCACACCGGCGCACATAAGTTAAATCATTGTATGGGTGAGGTATTGCTTGCCAAATATATGGGAAAGAAAAAGGTCATTGCAGAAACCGGTGCGGGAC
>CAZOSU010000355.1:0-2808 GCA_964582515.1 uncultured Acetatifactor sp.
CCACCTTGGGGATATTCGTGAAATCATTGAAAACTAAAGAGGTATGACATGAATTATAAAGTTTTACACTATATTGTAGGCTGTATTCTGAAATTTGAAGGGCTGTTTATGATTCTTCCGGCCATCGTTGGCCTTTTCTACGGTGAATACAAAGAGTCCCTCTGTTATGCTGCTGCGGCTGTTCTCTGCGGTATACTGGGTTTTGTGGAAACTGCCATCGGAAACCGCAAAGGCAATCTCTATGTGAAGGAAGGCTTTGCCGCCGTATCCTTAGGCTGGATTGTACTTAGTATTTTCGGTTGCATCCCATTTATGCTCACCGGCGAAATACCTCATTTTACCAATGCGTTGTTTGAAACGGTTTCGGGTTTTACCACTACAGGTGCCAGTATTCTCACCAGCGTGGAGGCTCTCTCCCATGCCAGCATTTTCTGGCGCAGCTTTACTCACTGGATTGGTGGTATGGGCGTATTTGTATTTGTGATGGCCATCCTTCCCATGATGGGCGGCTCCACCATGAATCTGATGAAGGCGGAAAGTACCGGTCCCTCTGTAGGAAAGCTGCTTCCCAAGGTTCGGGATACTGCCAAAATCCTTTATACCATTTATCTTACCCTGACGGTAATAGAGACCCTTCTTTTGCTTATCAGCGGATTATCTTTATTCGACAGCATAACCCTTACCTTTGGTACGGTAGGAACCGGCGGCTTCGGCATCAACAACTCCTTTACTGCAGATGGAAATGTAGCTGCACAAATAATTATTACCGTATTTATGATAATTAGCGGAATCAATTATTCTGCTTTTTTCCTTATTCTCAGCAAACAGTTTAAGGAGGCCTTTGCTTTGGAAGAGGTGCGATGGTATTTGATTGTTGTGCTTTTGGCAGGTCTTTCCATTGCCGCCAACATTTACCAGATTTATCAGAATGTGGGGGACTCCCTGCGCCATGCCTTTTTCCAGGTGGGCTCCATTATTACCACCACCGGATATGCCAGCGCGGATTTTGATACCTGGCCGGCCTTTTCTAAGACCATTTTACTGCTTCTGACGTTTACCGGTGGCTGTGCCGGCTCCACTGCCGGTGGTTTTAAATTCTCCCGTGTGGTAATATTGTTTAAAACCATCCGCAAGGAATTAAGTAATCTGATTCACCCGCAGTTAGTAAAGGTCATCAAGATGGACGGACATGCAGTGAAGGATGAGGTCATCCGCTCAACCAATGTTTTTACAGCGGCATACTTTATCATTATGCTGATTAGTCTCCTGCTTCTTTCTATCGATGGCTATGATATGACTACCAACTTTACCACAGCAGTGACTATGCTAAATAATGTAGGCCCCGGCTTTCACCTTGTAGGCCCCACCTGCAATTATTCATTCTTTTCGGATTTTTCTAAATATATTATGATTTTTGATATGCTGGCAGGACGACTTGAAATTTATCCCATGCTAATCTTTTTCCACCCTGCCTGCTGGAAAAAATACTAAGAATACAGTTTGTGAGGAAGTTTCATGAGTTTACACAAAATATTAAAGGTAGTTTTTGGTCGGGTTGCATTTACCCTTTTATGTATTCTGATACAGATTCTGTGGATGATCAGTCTCTGGACTGCATTTAGCAAATATTCCGTGTTGTGCTCTTTTATTTTAGAAGGCATCGCAATAATTGTAGTTATCCGCATCAATTCCCGAAGCGAGTACTCCGCAGCAAGGCTTTTATGGACCGCTGTCATCCTAGCATTGCCGGCCTTTGGTCTGTGCCTTTACAGTATGTTCGGCCGCCGCGGTATCACCAGAACGGTAAAGAGACGTTACGACCGGGTGCAGCGGACCTTTATCCCCTACCTTCTTCCCGCCGAAGATACCTTGGCGGATTTAAAGGAGCAGAATATTTACATTCACAACCAGCTAAAATATGTACAAGCCAGCAGCACCTTCCCGGTATATCGGAATACTTCTGTAAAATATTTCCCTCTGGCGGATGACGCACTGATTTCCATGATGGAGGATTTACGTGAGGCAAAGGAATTTGTTTTCATAGAGTATTTTGCCATTGAGGACGGGGAAAGCTGGCATATGATTGAGGAGATTCTTCTGGAGAAGATTGCCCAGGGCGTGGAAGTGCGGCTTATCTATGATGATTTCGGCTCCATTGCCTTTGTGAAGCCTGAATTTATGAAGCGTATGAACAAAAAAGGCATCAAGTGCCGCATGTTTAACCCTCTGATACCCTTTGTATATGCCTTTATGAATCACAGGGACCACCGGAAAATTATGGTCATTGATAATAAAATCAGTTACTCCGGCGGTTTTAATATGGCGGATGAATATTTCAATATTCATTCCCCCTATGGTCACTGGAAGGATTCCGGAATCCGCATGGAGGGCGATGCCGTAAAGAGCCATACCATCATGTTTTTGCAGATGTGGAACAATATCTTACAAACGGATAAGGACTATACCCCTTTTTTGAAGCCCTTCTCCCACGTGCAGGCGGACGCCACCGGTTACGTACTCCCCTATTCGGATACCCCGCTGGACAACAACACTCTGGGGGAAAATGTGTATATGAACATTATCAAGAATGCAACCGATTATGTTTATATCACCACTCCCTACCTGATTCTGGACACAGAAATGGAAAAAGAGCTTTGTATGGCGGCACAAAGAGGCATCGATGTACGTATTATCACCCCCAATATTCCGGATAAAAAAGCTATTTTCCTTTTGACCCAGTCCTATTACAACAAGCTGATTCGCTGTGGGGTAAGGATATACCAGTACACCCCCGGCTTCATGCATGCC
>CAZOSU010000356.1:0-2808 GCA_964582515.1 uncultured Acetatifactor sp.
TGCAGCAGTAACAAATTCCATCCGTCTTTTAAAATTGAGTGATAGGGTGCAGCAGATGGTGATTGATGACAAAATCAGCACCGGTCATGCCAGAGCTCTTCTTGCAATTGAGAATGAGGAGGAGCAATATAGCTTAGCAGAAAAAATTTTTGATGAAAAGCTCAGTGTACGTGATATTGAGAAAATCGTTAAGAATTATGGTAAAACGGTTAAGCCTAAGAAGAAGGACGATAAGGAGATGGATGCAATTTATGCAGAAATCGAAGAGCGTTTAAAACAGAAGCTGAGCAGGAAGGTAACAGTTTCTCCAAAAGGGGACGGAACAGGTAAAATCGAATTGGAATTCTACAGTCATGATGATTTGGATCAACTGTTAGCAATTTTTAATAAGTAATAGACAGGTGGCAGGAAATGAGTGGTTTACTAAATATGTTAGGGATATCCAGTCCGGTTCTTGCGATTATCATAATTGTACTAATCGTATTAGTATTAGTGCTTTTAGGAATTTGTATTTCACAAATGGTGAAGCTGCGCCGGATGGAGCATAAGCTGGCAAAATTTACTGTTGGAAGAAATGGAGCAAGTCTGGAATCTGATATAATTGCTCTGATTGAAGAAACAAAATTTATCAGGGCAACTGCAGATAAAAATAAGGAAGATGTAAGCATACTTTACAACAAGATGGAGGGAACCTTCCAAAAGCTTGGGTTGGTAAAATATGATGCATTTCAGCAGATGGGTGGGAAGCTAAGTTTTAGTCTGGCTTTGCTGGATGAAAATAATAATGGCTTTATTATAAATTCTGTACACAGCACTGAGGGGTGCTACTCCTATACAAAGGAGATTAATGCGGGAGTTTGTTCTATTATGCTGGGAAAAGAAGAGGAACAGGCTTTGGCAATTGCAATGGGGAACAAATAATTTCTTACTAAGGGGATGCTGTAGATATGATTCGAAAGCAAATTGATGAGTTGCAGGGCAATGAGATACTTGGTAGAACATTGATGACGCATGACTATCAAGTAATATTACCTAAGGGAGCTACACTGAAAAAAGAATATTTGCAAAGATTGAAGGAGCTGGGAGTTGAGGAAGCTTATGTTGAAAAGCAGGAGCCTCCGGAAATTCTGGAGGAAGAAGAGCTTCAACCCGAAATGATGATTCTGAAATCCGACATAGAGTTATCAGCAAAAAATAAGGTAAAAGAAATTCTGGAAAGGCACACTTACAAGAAAAATGATGAGTTAAGTGAGCTTAGCCAGACAGCAGATAGTATTATTAATAATATATTGAGTGAGGATAAAATAATCGAACAGGTGTTTGATATCAAACAGCGTAGTTCGGATTTGTATGAACACTCAATAAGTGTATGTTCTATGGCTATTTTGACAGCAATTAAGTTGGGACTGAGCAAAGAGCAGATACATGATATTGGTATAGCGTGTCTTCTGCACGATATCGGTCTACGCTATATTACTGTGCCATTTACGGAGAAGGATTTTGGAGAATTGACTCATAATGAACAGAGTGAGTATATGAAGCATCCTATTACAGGATATTCGGCATTGAATGGGGAGCCCTGGTTATCAATTACGGCGAAATCCATTATACTGTTCCATCATGAGAGAATGGATGGCTCCGGATTTCCCATTCGCAACAGGGATTTATCGGTGGAATGCAGGATAGTGAATGTATGTGATGCCTTTGATGAAATGATTTGCGGTATCGGTTGTAAAAGGGTAAAAGTTTATGAAGCAATTGAGTATTTAAAGGCTTTTCAAAACACTAAGTTTGATGGTAAAATAGTAGACGTCTTTCTGGGATTTACTGCTGTATATCCTTCTGGAACCAGAGTGCTTACCAACGAGGGAGAAATCGGAGTAGTAGTCGCACAAAATAAAGGCTTTCAGGATAGACCGGTCATTCGTATTGAAAGAGATGCCATGGGAAATGAGCCATTGGGGGAAGTAATTAAGAACCTGGTGAAAATTAACCATATTTTTATTGAAAAAGCATTGGATTAAACTGCAAAAGCAGATTGGAGGATAAAGTAATGATTGATATTCGTTTTTTAAGAGAGAATCCGGATGTAGTAAAAGAAAATATTAAAAAGAAATTCCAGGATTCTAAGCTTCCTTTGGTAGATGAAGTAATTGAGTTGGATGCACAGTCTAGGGCAGCAAAACAGGAAGCTGATGACCTTCGTAACAGAAAAAATAAGATTTCCAAGGAAATCGGTGCATTGATGGCACAGGGTAAGAAGGAAGAGGCAGAAGCAAAGAAGGCGGAGGTTGCAGCAAATGCAGCTCGTCTTGCTGAGCTTGAGAAAATGGAAGCAGAGTTAGAGGAGAAGGTTACCAAGATTATGATGACCATCCCTAACATCATCGATGATACCGTACCTATCGGTAAGGATGACAGCGAAAATGTGGAAATTCAAAAGTATGGTGAACCGGTAGTTCCTGAGTTTGAGGTTCCTTATCATACCGAAATTATGGAGAAGTTTAATGGTATCGATTTAGATGCAGCAGGTAAGGTGGCAGGTAACGGCTTCTATTATCTGATGGGAGATATTGCGAGACTTCATTCCGCAGTAATTTCTTATGCACGTGATTTCATGGTAAACAGAGGATTTACTTATTGTATTCCTCCTTTCATGATTCGTAGCAATGTAGTAACCGGCGTTATGTCTTTTGCAGAGATGGACGCTATGATGTATAAGATTGAAGGTGAAGATTTATACTTAATCGGTACCTCTGAGCATTCTATGATTGGTAAGTTTATTGATACCATCATTCCGGAGCAGCA
>CAZOSU010000357.1:0-1514 GCA_964582515.1 uncultured Acetatifactor sp.
CAACGAGGTACGTCTCATGAACGCGTATTTTGTAAAGTGTACCGGTTGTGTAAAGGATGAAAATGGTAAGGTTATAGAAGTGCATTGTACCTACGACCCCGAGACCAGAGGCGGTAATGCACAGGACGGACGTAAGGTGAAGGGTACCATTCACTGGGTATCAGCAGCCCAGGCCATTAAGGCTGAGGTGCGTTTGTACGAGAACATTATTGATGAGGAAAAGGGTGTATACAATGAGGACGGAAGTCTGAATCTGAACCCCAACTCACTGACTGTACTGAAGGAGTGTTATCTGGAGCCTGCATTTGCGGGGGCAAAGGCTTATGATAACTTCCAGTTTGTACGTCAGGGCTTCTTCTGTGTGGATGCAAAGGATTCTACCGAGGAAGCTATGGTGTTTAACCGTATTGTTTCATTAAAGAGCTCATTCGTATTACCGAAAAATTAAACAAAAGAAAGAAGTGGGACTATGGCAGGAATTTTTTCAGGATTAGAGAGTTTGGGACTGGGTAATCTTACCGGTGCGAAGTTGTTTGAAAAGGAAGATAAGTCAAAGAAAAAGGTTGTAGTAGAGAAGGCTGCACCAGTGGTATTAGAGGAGAAGGACTATATTTTCGATAAGACCATCGAATGTCCGGTTTGTGATACAAAGTTTACGGCGAAGGTAATGAAGAACAGTAAAGCGAAGCTGATTTCCAGCGATGTGGATTTACGTCAGAGATTTGAAGGCGTGGATGCGGTGAAGTACGATGCAATCAGATGTAATTGCGGTTACAGTGCGCTGAGCAGATATTTCCCTACTATCATGCCCACACAGGCAAAGGCAATCAAGGCAAACATCTGTAGTCGCGTAAAGGTAACTCCCAATACCGGAGAGACTTATAGTTATGAAGAGGCCATTGAGCGTTACAAGCTGACACTGGCGTGTGCCGTGGTGAAGAATGCCAAGGCAAGTGAGAAAGCTTATGTCTGCTTAAAGTCTGCATGGCTCATTCGCGGTTATCAGGAGCATCTTCAGGCTAAGGGCGAGCTGACAGAGGAGAAAAAGGCAGATCTGGCTGCGGAAGAGAGAGAGTATTTAAAGAATGCTTACGAGGGCTTTGTGAATGCAAGAGCCTCTGAGAATACTCCGATTGCAGGTATGGATGAGTGGACGGTAGATTATCTTTTGGCGGCGCTGGCATACGAAATCGATGACTATGAAGCATCCTTAAAGATGATTTCAAAAATTATTACCTCTAATGCAGCAAACAGCCGCATGAAGGATAAAGCAAGAGATTTAAAGGAAAGTATTGCTGAAAAGACAAGAAATGGGGCTAATTAGCCATGTACGATTTAAATATTGTTCTGAGAAGTGACATACCCAAATGTCTTTATGAACAAATTTATGAATATGTGCGACAGGAAATTAGGGAGGGGAAGCTTCTTTGCGAAGAGAGGCTTCCCTCAACGCGTTCTCTGGCAGAGTTTTTGCAGGTGTCCAGAAGCACGGTGGAGCTGGCCTATGAGCAGGG
>CAZOSU010000357.1:1524-2807 GCA_964582515.1 uncultured Acetatifactor sp.
GGCATCGGAGGGATATATCGAATCCAGACCCTATAAGGGGTATTATGTATGCCGCTTGGAGGAGCTGTATCAGCTGCCGCAGACAAAGGAGACCGGAGCGCTTTCTGCACCGATAGAAAGGAAGCGGGAGTATTTGGTGGATTTTTCGCCTACGGCCATCGATATGTCGGAGTTTCCGTTTGGGGTGTGGAAGAAAATTAATAAGAATATATTAAGTGACAGTAATTCACGTCTTTTTTCCAGCGGAAGTGCCCAGGGGGATTATTCTCTGCGGGAAACCATCAGTCGCTATCTGCACTCTTCCCGTGGAGTGAAATGTGAACCGGAGCAGATTATTGTGGGGGCAGGAAATGATTATCTTCTGATGCTTTTAGAAAAGATTCTGGGCAGGGAGATACCCGTTGTGATGGAGAACCCCACCTATAAGAGAGCCTATCAGATATTCAGCTCTTTTGCCTATCCGGTGAAGGTGGTGGAAATGGACGAAAACGGTATGTTGGTGCAGCAGATAGGAGAGGATGTGAAGCTGGTGTATGTAATGCCATCCCGTCAGTATCCTACAGGCACCATTATGAGCGCAGGACGACGTAGTGAGCTTTTAAAATGGGCCGGTGGAGCAGCGGAGCGGTATATTATTGAGGATGATTATGATAGTGAATTCCGGTATAAGGGAAAGCCCATTCCTTCCCTACAGGCCATGGATAAGCATGGGAGGGTGATTTATCTGGGTACCTTTTCAAAGGCCATTGCTCCGGCTATCCGTGTGAGCTATATGGTGCTTCCGGAGAGCCTTCTGAAAAAATATCGGGAGGAGTGCAGCTTTTATTCCACCACGGTGTCCCGTATCGACCAGAAGATTCTGGAGGAATTTATCAAAGGGGGCTATTTTGAGCGGTATCTAAATAAGATGCGTAAGCATTATCGGGAAAAGCATGATTTGCTGTTGCAGGAGCTGGAGCCATTTCGGGAGAAATTCGAAATATACGGTGAGAATGCAGGGCTTCATGTACTTTTGAAATCCAGAGATATGCGCCGGGAGAAGGAACTGCTTGCAGCTGCGGAGCTTAAGGGAATCAAGGTATACGGATTATCGGAGGCATATATTGCCGGGAAGAATTCGGGTGAGTGCAGCACAATCATTTTAGGATACGGAAAGCTTTCGGCTAAGGAGATAATTCAAGGAATTGAAGGGTTAAAAAAAGCATGGCTGTAACGCCATGCTTTTTTCTCATATTAATAACCATGCCCTTTCCATAACCTGCGAACTTTGGGCCGCAGGCACA
>CAZOSU010000358.1:0-2794 GCA_964582515.1 uncultured Acetatifactor sp.
CTGGTAACCAGAGAATACTTCATTCCCACGTGTCCCATGGCAATACCGTCACAAACTGCAATTGCAGGGAATACCACCGGCATACCACCTGCCATAGCTACCCCCATCTTTACCGCATCAACAATTTTATCCAGATTCATATGACCCGGTACGATTTCATTGTAGGAAGACACGATACCAATCATGGGGCGTCTTCTCTCTTCCTCTGTATACCCCAAAGCATTAAATAAACTTCTGTGTGGTGCCTGGGAATTGCCACATTTTACTGCATCACTTCTCATGATAAACCTCCCTGTATCTTACGTTTACTGAATTCTTTCTACCAATAAATCACCCATTTTTGTGCAGCCGACCTTTTCGCAGCCCTCGGACCAGATATCACTGGTACGGAAACCATCCTTTAATACCTGCTTCACTGCTGCTTCCACAGCGTCTGCTTCCTTGTCAAGGTCGAAGGAATAGCGAAGCATCATGGCAGCACTTAAAACAGTTGCAATGGGATTTGCAATATCCTTACCTGCAATATCCGGTGCAGAACCATGACTGGGCTCATACAAGCCAAACTTGGTATCATTTAAGCTGGCACTGGCAAGCATACCAATGGAGCCGGTCACCATAGATGCCTCGTCGGACAAAATATCACCAAACATATTCTCCGTTAAGATAACGTCAAACTGTGCCGGGTCTTTTACCAGCTGCATTGCACAGTTATCCACCAGCATGTGCTCATATGTAACTTCGGGATAGTCCCTGGCCACCTCTTCAACTACCGCTCTCCAAAGCCTGGAGGAATCAAGTACGTTAGCCTTATCCACGCTGGTCACCTTCTTATTACGCTTCATGGCAATATCAAAGCCCTTGATGGCAATACGACGGATTTCGTTCTCATCATAGGTAAGAGTATCGATGGCCTTGCGCACACCATTCTCATTTACAGTCTTTCTTTCCCCAAAGTAAAGACCACCGGTAAGTTCACGCATAATCATCATATCAAAGCCCTTGGCACTGATTTCCTCTTTTAAAGGACAGGCAGCCGCAAGCTCATCATATAAAACCGCCGGTCTAAGGTTCGCAAACAGATTCAGTGCCTTACGAATTTTCAAAAGACCAGCCTCCGGTCTTAAGGATGGCTCTAACTTATACCAGGGGGATGTGGTGGTATCACCACCGATGGAGCCCATCAGCACTGCATCCGCAGCCTTCGCGGTGGCAATGGCCTCATCCGTAAGCGGTACTCCATGCACATCTATGGAAGCGCCTCCCATCAGAATGTCCGTATATTTCATCTGGTGACCATACACTGCAGCCACCTTATCTAAAACCTTCTTTGCCTGGGAAACGATTTCCGGCCCGATACCATCACCGGGAATACAAGTAATATTTAATACCATAACATTTTTTCTCCTTTTTTACTACACTTTTTTACAGTTTAGCACAATGAAGGGTATTCTTCAAATACATATTGTTTATACTTATCATAACTTAATGTTATGGCAAAAAATCGGATAAAAAATGCCCGGCATCACACCGGGCATTCTTCTTTATGTCACTACTGCTGTAAAACATATCCAACAGATTCACAATATTCACAGGTCTGCTTAAAGGAAATCACCTTCACCTGCTCTCCATTCTCACTAGTGAGCATTAAATATCCACGCTCACTTAATTCCTGTAAATCCGCTTTGGTCAAATCCATGCCCAAGCTTACAGTGTAAACATCATTCTCATAGCCGGAATTGAAGGTTACACCTTCCGGAACATCGGTACCCATTTCACCGTAGAACTCATCATAGTAAGCAACCATAAGCTCTTTGGTAGCATCGTCAAGTGCGGATAAATTGATGGTCACATTCTCATCCATTCTGGTTACAATATCCCCTGATGCCTGATAAATCATGGTGTCTGTAATGCTTACTCCATCCTGTGAAACTTCCATTACATAGGTTGCACTCTGCTCCTTTCCGCAGCCAACAAGTGCCAATACTAAGGTCATGCTAAGTAACAGGTTCATTAGTTTTTTCATTATAATCTCCTCCTCATGAAAATATGAGCAAATATTACTCCCATCGTTTCCATTTGTCAAGGGTGCAAAAAGGACTAAAAAAATCCTTGCAAAGGTAAAATACCTTTACAAGGACCTGTTTACTTGGTGTGAAAATAATTAGTTTTCCGGCTTCTCAACACGTGCAATAGCAGACTTCTCCATAGGAATACGGCAGTTCTTATTATTACCAAATTCTACAATTACCGTGTCATCATTAATATCGATAACAACGCCGTAGAAGCCTGAGCTGGTAAGCACACAGTCACCACATTCTAATGATGCGAGCATGGCTGCCATCCTCTTCTGCTCCTTCTTCTGAGGTCTCATAAAGAAAAACCAGATTGCAAGAATAAATACACCATACACCACAAAGGTCATAATCAGACCGGCAGTACTACCTGCTGCGGCTGCATCTGCTGTTAAAACAATACCCATTTACTTTTCCTCCTGTAAAATAACTTTTATAATCATACACAATTTTTCGTTTTGTTACAAGCATTTTATTATCTTTTTAGATTTATCTTTTTAGATTTAATCAATCGGCGTAGCCATGGATTCCAGCTTCCACTTCTTGTACTGGGCAAAATTGCCGGCATCCAGCGCATCACGAATCTCTTCCATCATGGTATTGTAAAAATAAAGATTGTGTAATACACATAAACGCATACCCAGCATCTCCTTTGCCTTTAACAGATGACGGATATAAGCTCTGGAATATCTTTTGCAGGCAGGACACAAACACCCCTCTTC
>CAZOSU010000359.1:0-2783 GCA_964582515.1 uncultured Acetatifactor sp.
AAATGGGAGCTTTCTGATATGCTGAAGTTTGCTGTGAATCTGGAGGCACCTATTGCCATCCGCTACCCCAGAGGGGAGGCTTATGATGGTCTGAAGGATTATCGGGAGCCCATTTCCTATGGAAAAGCGGAGTGGATATACAAGGAGCAGGATATTGCCCTTTTTGCCGTAGGAAGTATGGTGAAAACGGCAGAGGCCGTGTATGCAGCCCTGAAGGAAAAGGGGTATCAGGCCAGCCTGATTAACAGCCGTTTTGTGAAGCCTATTGATGAAGAAGCGGTAAAGGAAGCTGCCAGAAGCCATTCCATCATTGTGACTATGGAGGAAAATGTGGCCAGTGGCGGTTTTGGAGAAAAGGTACTTAATTACCTGCAAAAGGAAGGGCTTTCCTGTGAATTTATATCGGTTGCCATTCCGGATGCCTATGTGGAGCATGGTAATGTGGAGGTACTGAAAAAGGAAATCGGTCTGGATAGTGAAAGTATAGTTAAGACAATTATTCAGCGGATGGAATAAATGAAGTAAGGATTTGCAATGAAGGAACGATTGGATATTATTTTAGTTAATAATGGGTATGCACCCTCCAGAGAAAAGGCAAAGGCCATCATTATGTCCGGTAATGTATATGTGAACGGACAAAAGGAGGACAAGGCCGGCTCTACCTTTGACGAAAGCAAGATTACCTTAGAGGTGCGTGGTGCCCAGATGAAATATGTGAGCCGGGGCGGACTAAAACTGGAGAAGGCCATGGAAAGCTGGGATATTTCTCTGGACGGAAGGGTATGCATGGATATCGGCGCATCTACCGGCGGATTTACGGATTGTATGCTGCAAAATGGTGCGAGTAAGGTATACTCTGTGGATGTGGGACATGGACAGCTGGCATGGAAGCTTCGCAACGATGAGCGGGTGGTATGTATGGAGAAGACCAATTTCCGTTACATGGTGCCGGCGGATATTGAAGATAAGATAGATTTTGCCAGTGTGGATGTATCCTTTATTTCGCTGACCAAGATACTGATTCCTGCCAGAAATCTGTTAAATGAAGGCGGCCAGATGGTTTGTCTGATTAAGCCCCAGTTTGAAGCCGGTAAGGACAAGGTGGGGAAGAAGGGCGTTGTGCGTGAGGTCAGTGTCCACGAGGAGGTCATCCGTAAGGCACTGGATTTTGCGGACTATGTAGGCTTTGAGGTTTTGCATCTGGAATTTTCGCCAATTAAGGGACCGGAGGGAAATATAGAGTATCTGATGCATATTCAGAAAAACGGGGAGAAATCCCGGGAAAAGGCTGAGCTTACGGAGAAAGAGGCAGAGGATGCTCTTGTGGAAATCATTGGGGAGAAGTCGGGAGTTTCCTACAGTGAGGAGATAAATCAGCTGGTAAAGGAGATCGTGGGAAGAGCCCATGAGAGTTTGGATAAATGAAACATTTTCTAATCTATACCAATCATCATAAGGACCCGGAGATGAAGATGACGGGCAGGATTTCCGAATATCTTAAGGGGAAGGGGTGCAGATGTACCGCCCTTACCAAGGAGGACGGAAGTGTTCTGGAGGAAAATGCCATTCCAAAGGATGTGTGCTGTATGATTGTCATCGGTGGGGACGGTACCATGCTGCAGGCTGCATGGGATACCAAGCGTCTGGATATACCCTTAATCGGTGTGAACCGTGGGACACTTGGGTATATGACGGAGATTGAGCCGGGGGATTTGGAGGCAGCACTGGATAAGCTGGTGAATGGAGAGTATACCACAGAAAAGCGCATGATGCTTCACGGAAGGGTACAGTGGAACAGCGGTGATGTGCAGGAGGACTGGGCGTTAAATGATATTGTTATTTCCAGAAAGGGCTCTTTGCAGATTCATAAATTAAAGGTATATGTAAACGGGCAGTTTTTAAACGAATACAATGCGGACGGAATCATTGTCAGCACGCCTACCGGTTCCACCGGCTACAGCCTGTCGGCAGGAGGTCCCATTGTGGAGCCTAAGGCAAGACTGATTATGCTGACGCCCATTTGCCCCCATACCTTAAATGCCAGAAGTATTATTTTATCCCCGGAGGATGAGGTAATCATTGAAGTGCCGCCGGACAGAAACGGACAGGAGCAGGCAGTGGAGGCCAGCTTTGACGGAACCCATATGGTTTCCATGAGAACCGGAGAGAAAATCAGAATCGTAGCCTCGGAAAAGACCACGGAGATTATCCAGATTAATAAGGTGAGCTTTCTGGAGGTTTTACATAAAAAGATGAGTGACCATTAAAGGAGTATAAGGGTGAAAAAGAGCAGACATAGTAAAATCGTGGAAATCATTGAAAACAATGTGATTGAAACCCAGGAGGAGCTGGCGGCAAAGCTGAAGGAATCCGGCTTTGAGGTAACCCAGGCTACCGTGTCCAGAGATATCAGGGAGCTGAATCTGACCAAGGCATCTGCCGGGGATGGAAAGCAGAAGTACATTTTGCTGCAGAATGATGACAGGCACCTGGAAGGTAAGTACATTCGTGTACTTCAGGATGCATTTATCTCCATGGATATGGCACAGAATATTCTGGTGGTGAAAACCGTATCCGGTATGGCCATGGCTGTGGCTGCTGCAATTGATTCTTTGAAATTTCGTGAGGTGGTTGGTTGTATTGCAGGAGATGACACAATCTTTGTAGCAGTGCGTACGACCCAGGAGACCTTGGGACTTATGGAGAAGCTTCGGGAAATGACCGGAAGATAAGTTTTATATAGAATTTTGGATGCTTCCGGGCTGTGGGATGGGTGCCGGGGG
>CAZOSU010000360.1:0-2780 GCA_964582515.1 uncultured Acetatifactor sp.
TCATTCGAACTACAACCTCCCCGGTTTTGGACTATCTATTTCCCGACAGCCCCTTATCATATATCTTTTCTCTCTATGCCCTTACGCTTGCCTGCTCAGGTATATAAGTGGTACTTTCATGCAGCAAAGTCCTTGTGTATTGCATGATTCCGCCTCCGATTACTGGAATATACTAATAACATATCCATCTATAGTGGTCAGACTGCAAGTCTTACCTCCCCAGGGCTGGATTACCACCTGGGTAATCTCCTCCCAACCTTTGGAAACAACATAATCATGCAATTTATCAATATTATCCACCTGCATAAAAGAGATCACCCCCCCTGCCGGTTCTCCATAAAACATTTGCATTCCGGTAAAAGGTACCAGATGAACCAACTCCACCTCGGGCAATATCTCAAAAACTACTCCGTAGCATCCTTCGCCGGATTCATTTCGCTCCACAATATTACTATACCAGCCCAGAACCTCTTCAAACCATTTTGCAGTCTTGTCCATATCTTTTGTTAAATAGACAGGGGCATTTTCTTTTACATGGTATCCTTTGTCTGTAAATCTGCTCATAAAAAAACCTCTAGCCCAAAATAAATTTCTTAATTTTCTTCTCCTCAGCCTGGGGATTCAGTTCTAAAATGCGGGCTCGTATCTTCTCATAAGCCTCTTGTGCCGAAATATCCATGGATAAATCCTCTCCCCAGAAGTCTTCCACTGTACAAAATACCGTACTGTTCCAGCCATAGCCCTCCCCACGTCTGTTAGTCTTCTGCCTTCGTCCACACATAGTGATAAACAGATTCTTCTGCAAATTGGTGAGAGCTCTGTCAAAGGCACCGGAGGATTCTTTGGTAATACCACACACCGCCTTTAATTCATGGAGAGCCATTTGTCCGTTTTCACAGACCGCCTCATAGATTGCCTTCTCCAGCTGACTGATTTTTCCTTCATCATACCATTCATCAAAAACCATTCCCTGTCTGCGCACTGTCAGAAAATACGGATACCATTCCTTGGTAATGTAGCCGCTGGTGCCGAAGAAAACCTTTCCATAGGCAATATCCTCTCTCTCCTCTAAGACGCGCATTCTCCACTCCCAGGGATCCGTATCCGCATCACCTGTATGCCACCTTATAGGACACCCCTCCGGCGCTTCCTTCCAGTCAAAATCTACTATGGCATATATTCCCTTGGCATTTCCGCCACCCATAGAAAAACCACTTTTTAATAGTACCTCACAAAATTCCTTAAAAGAACCGACCATCGTATCCCCACCTTTTTTTGCCTCATTCTAACATCAAAAACATGACAACAGCATGTCATGTTTCTTTCGCCGCTCTAAATTTCTCTTCACGTTCCTGCAAAAATGCTCTGACCTCTTCGGTTTCCTTTTCATCATTTACAAACCCAAAATGCTTTGCTACATAAGCTGCATTCTCCGCAAAATAATCATACATCCGATATAGCTTCTCCCAAATATCCTCATAGGTACCATCAGGAAAAATTCCTTGAAAGCGTTCCATTTCTTCTGCGGACAAGAAACGCTTCAAATATTTACTAAATGCGCCAGTAGTCACCTCAAAATTATGGTCTATACCGATTTTCCAGTTCAACATTTTCATGAACATGGCCATTACCAACACATCATAGAGGTATTTTGCATAATATATCTGCCGTCTGCAAAGCCCTTTGGAAATGTACACACACAGCCAGCGAAACTCATTGCAGGCATGAAAGTACTCCCCCGCCGATGGCTCATCCACATAAAAGGTCTCCTCACTGCTCACAGGAATCAGCTCCTTGAAATCATCCTTATTAAGGAGCACCACCCGAGGCTCGTCATTTTCCAGCTCACCTGCAATATTTCTTACATCTATCAAGGACAAGTCAATGCGGTTTCCATCCTTAAACTGTATCAGATAATTAAATCGCTCATGTCCTTCATAATCATAGGGCGCATCATAATCATCACAGGGACACTGCATAATCAGAATCTCCCCAAAATAGTCAATCCAACTCTTATCCTTGGTAAATTCCCGGATATCCGCCACATAATAGCAGATGTCAAAATCACAGAACTCATCATGGGTAGCATTGGGATTTGCCCTTGACCCTTCCATGGTTACCGCACGAATACGCTCATCTTCGATGGCCTTATCCATGATTAAGCGCATCATTTCTTCACTGCTTCGCATACCTACCGTCCCTCCTTATAAAGAGCATAAAAATCTGCCTCCATATTGTCCTGCTGCCTTTTATACCACAGCATGGCATCATCCAGCGCCTTATTATATATCTTGGGTGCTAATTGCTCCAAAAACAGCTCCAGGATGCGTTGCTGCTTTATGATACCAATATCTTCGCCATATTCTGCATCGAAGAAATCGTGGATTTCACTCATGATATTTTTCTTCTGGTCCTCTGTCAATGACACTACCATTGTATCCATTACATTCTTGCGCATAATCTCTCCTTCCGCAAAATCATCGTTCTTTCATCCATCATAGCATATTCTGTCTGATAGCAGAAGAAGCGATTTGGGGCACTTGACTTTTAATCAAGTTATCCATACCTTTTTTATCATTTTCCCAGAGATCTTTGCACGAAAAAACGCATCACCTTCGTGATGCGCCTCGTTAATGAGCCACCGGGGACTCGAACCCCGGACAACTTGATTAAAAGTCAAGTGCTCTACCGCCTGAGCTAGTAGCCCATATATAAATAATAAAAAAAACAGGGCTAGCTGGATTCGAACCAGCGACTGCAGCAGTCAAAGTGCTGTGCCT
>CAZOSU010000361.1:0-2780 GCA_964582515.1 uncultured Acetatifactor sp.
GACAAGTATTTGTCATTAGAGGTTTCGGAGGAAAAGGCGAGAGAGCAGGCTTATAAAGACCTTTCTAAGGAATTTGAACAGGGCTTTCAGGGCTGGGAATATAAGTTTAATACCGTGGCAAGCAGTCGCGGAGATTATCCTTTTATCTCGGTGACCGCAGGAACGGGAAAGAGTATGTTTGCACGCCTTGCCACTAAGACTCTTTTAGAGGTACGTCGTAAGGGACAGGGGAAAAAGGGCTGTAAAAAGCCTGTGCTTTTCCCAAAGATTATTTTTTTATATGATGAAAATCTTCATGGACCGGGGATGGAGTTGGAGGATTTATTCGAAGCTGCCGTTGAATGTTCGGAAAAAACCATGTACCCGGATTATCTTAGTCTTACCGGCGAGGGATATGTGGCAGAGATGTACAAAAGGTATGGAAAAATCATCTCACCTATGGGGTGCAGAGCCTTTCTTTCGCCATGGTATGAGCGCGGAGGGATGACTCCGGCAGATGATGAGGATGTGCCTATATTTGTGGGACGCTTTAATATCGGAGCGATTTCCCTGCATTTACCCATGATTCTTGCCAGGGCAAGGGAAGAGGAGCGGAATTTCTACGAAGTGCTGGATTATTATCTGAATATGATTCGGCAGCTTCACATTCGGACCTATGAATATCTGGGTGAGCTGCGGGCCTCCACCAATCCGCTGGCTTATTGTCAGGGAGGCTTCTATGGTGGACACCTAAGGTATTCGGACAAAATTAAGCCACTGCTTAAAATGGCAACAGCCAGCTTTGGCATCACGGCACTAAATGAGCTGCAGCAGCTATATAATGGTAAATCTCTGGTGGAGGATGGTGCTTTTGCATTGGAGGTAATGCAGCATATTAATGCGAAGGTGGCAGAGTATAAGAAAGAGGATGGCAATCTGTATGCCATTTATGGTACTCCTGCGGAGAATCTGTGTGGCTTGCAGGTAACCCAGTTCAGAGAAAAGTATGGGATTGTGAAAGGAGTATCGGACAGACCCTATGTAAGCAACAGCTTTCATTGTCATGTGGCCGAGGAAATCACACCCATCGAGAAGCAGGATTTGGAGAAGCGTTTCTGGGATTTGTGCAACGGTGGAAAAATTCAGTATGTAAAATACCCCATTGATTACAACAAAGAGGCTCTTCGTACCTTGATTCGCAGAGCTATGAGGATGGGCTTTTATGAGGGCGTGAATTTGTCCCTTGCTTACTGTGATGATTGTGGTTATCAGGAGCTGGAGATGGATGTGTGCCCCAAGTGTGGCAGCCATAATCTGACCAAGATTGAGAGAATGAATGGATATTTATCCTACTCAAGAGTGCATGGTGACACCAGACTGAATGAAGCAAAGATGGCGGAGATAAAAGAGAGAAAGAGTATGTGATAACATGAGATATCATAATATTACCAAGGATGATATGCTAAACGGCGACGGGCTGCGAGTGGTTTTGTGGGTAGCAGGCTGTGACCATGGCTGTCCGGGGTGTCATAATAAAATAACATGGGATGTTGATGGCGGTCTTTTCTTTGATGAAGAGGCGAAGGCGGAGCTTTTTAGCATTCTGGGAAGGGACTACATTTCCGGTGTCACACTTACCGGTGGAGACCCGTTGCATCCTGCAAATATCGGGGAGATAACAGCTCTTGCCGGGGAGATAAAGGCAAATTATCCACAAAAAACAATATGGCTCTATACCGGGGAGGTATGGGAGGATATCTGTACTAAGGAAATCATGCAGTATCTGGACGTATTGGTGGATGGCCCTTTTGTGGAGTCTTGTAAGGATGTAAAGCTTCTTTGGAAGGGAAGCAGTAACCAGAGAGTGATAGATGTACAGCGGTCATTAATAAGAAATGCAGTGGTTTTACATTGTCAGGATTATGAATAGAGGAGAGGAACATGCGTAGAATAGCGAAATTTCATAAGGTAAGTTTAGAACAGTTTATGCAGGTGGTGAAGGAGGATTATCCCGAGTACTCCGAGGCAGATATTCGGGATATTTATGAGTCCATTGAACTACCCAGACGTGCCACCAAGGGAAGTGCGGGCTATGATTTCTTTTCTCCCTTTGCCTTTTCCTTAGAGCCGGGGGCAACCATCAAGGTACCTACCGGTATCCGCGCGGAGATGGAAGAGGACTGGGTATTAAAGCTCTATCCCAGAAGCGGCCTTGGCTTTAAGTATCGTTTGCAGCTTAACAACACCGTGGGTATTATTGACAGTGATTATTTTTACTCTGATAATGAAGGCCATATCATGGCGAAAATTACCAACGATTCCAAGGAAGCAAAAACGGTGGAGATTTCCGCGGGAATGGGATTTATTCAGGGAATTTTCTTAGAGTACGGCATTACCGTGGATGATGATGCGGAGGGAATCCGTAATGGGGGCTTTGGAAGTACGACGAAATAGGGGAAAGAGGTTCTGATCATATTATTGAAAAGCCGGCCTTTCAGCTGGGAAAAGCCAACAATGATTATGGTCGTGGTTTTTATTGTACAAGAGAGATGCAAGTAGCGATGGAATGGGCTTGCAAACAGAATTTGGATGGCTTTGTAAATAAATATACGTTAAATTTGGATTCTTTAAAAATACTGAATCTATTGGAGGGAGACTATAATATTTTACATTGGATGGCACTTTTATTAAAAAATAGAACCTTTCGACTTTCTAATGAAATCGCCATAGATGCCCGTGATTATATTATTGACAATTTCCTGATTGATGTAAAGGATTATGATGTTGTTATTGGCTACAGG
>CAZOSU010000362.1:0-2752 GCA_964582515.1 uncultured Acetatifactor sp.
CGGAGAGAGAAGCCCCGCAATGATACATCAGAGCATTTACCAGCGTCCCACTGTAGTGTCCCGCTGCAGGATGTACCACCATCCCCTTTGGCTTATTCACCACAATGACATCACCGTCCTCATACAAAACCTCCAGAGGAATATTCTCTGCCGCTATGTCAGGCTCCTGAGAGGGAGGCAGAGCAAAGGTCACCTCATCATCACACTTCACCTGATAGCTGGGCTTTACCGCGGTGCCGTTTACAAACACCTGACCACTTTTTATGATTTTCTGGATATAGCTTCTTGACAAAGAATCGATAAGCATGGCCACACACTTATCGATTCTCTCCTCTTCCATATCTTCTGTTATCTGAAAATGATATTCTGACATGAATTACTTCTCCTTTGTCTTACGGGAAAAACTTAAAAAATCCAGCTCCTCTTCCTTAAAAACAAACAAAAACATAATAAATAAACCGATAGTAGCGCAGACCACATAGATATCCGCCACATTAAAAATCGGATAATTAATCAGTACGAAGGAGAAAAAGTCCACCACATACCCCAGCGCAAAGCGGTCAATCATGTTTCCCACACCGCCAGCCACCAAAAAGGACAAAATCACATGGGTTACAGTAAACTTCTTTCCCTGAGGAAGGCGCAGCATCAGCCAGACAATAAGAACCATAAACACCACACCCACAATTAACAGCATCCATCTCTGTCCCTGAAACATACCGAAGGCAGAACCTGTGTTTTCCAGATAATCCAGTTCAAAAACGCCCTCCCAAAGCACGTAGTTTGGCTGATTTTTTAATTTTGCCGTTGCCAAATACTTTGTTACCTGATCAAAGGCGATTCCAAGAATAATGATAACTGCATCTATCAGAAGCATTATTTTGCCATGCTTTTTCACTATGCATTCTCCTCTTCGTTAAAATAGATTTCATTAATGGCAGCCAGAATCTCCTCGTCCGTAACGGTGGTATCAATCACCGCATTGCCCAGCTTCTTAAGAAGTGCAAACTTTACAAATCCATTTTCCGCCTTCTTGTCAGACTTGGTCAGGGCAAGAACCTCCTTTGCATCGATGCTGTCAATGGAAATGGGCAGATAAAAGGGTACAAACATATCACGGATTTCGTAATATGTATCCATATCAATCATATCCTTTTTCCATGAAATATAAGCCGCCGCCACACATCCCAAGGCTACACATTCTCCATGCAAAAGCTCAAAGTTTTTGGATTTTTCAATAGCATGACCGATAGTATGTCCAAAGTTTAAAAGTGATCTTTCTCCCTTTTCCAACGGGTCCTTTTCCACCACAGCCTTCTTGATGGAGCAGCTTTGGTACACCATCTCCTCCAATACACCCAAATCCTTCTCGCAGATTTCGTACATATTTTCAATGAGCCAGCTGTAGAATTTAACATCCTTAATGATGCCGTGCTTCATTACCTCTGCAAAGCCGGAAAAATACTGACGATTATCAAGAGTTTCCAGGGTTTTCAAATTCATATATACCAGCCTTGGCATCTTAAAAGCACCCACCATGTTCTTATAGCCGTCAAAATCCACACCGGTCTTACCACCGATGCTGCTATCGTTCTGGGCAAGTAAAGTGGTGGGAATCTGGATAAAATCAACACCTCTAAGGTATGTAGCTGCAATGTAGCCGGTCATATCACCTACTACACCACCACCAAGAGCAAAAAGCACGTCCTTACGATTGAATTTCTGCTCAATAAGAAACGCATATGCTTTCTTAATCTCGTCCAGATTTTTATTTGCTTCCCCGGCAGGAAGCACAAACACCTCCACCCGGTCATAGAGCCTGCTTAATATTTCCTTTACTGTATCCGCATAATAGGATACCACCACAGAATCCGTGATAATACAGGCCTTCTTATCCTTTCCGGCAAAGGGTGCTGCCGCCTGCTCCAGTTCGCTAAAATCCCTAGTAATTACAATATCATAGCAGGGCTTTTCTTCATACATAATTGGTAAAATTTTTGACATATTCATACTCCTCGATGTTTATTATTTATCATAAGAAAAAGAGTTGCGGAGCAACTCTTTATAAATCCGTGTTTAATGGAGAGTCAAAGGCTCCTCCTCCTAACAGACTCTGTAAATCTCCGGATACATCCACAGATGCCGGAGTGATAATAAAGATATAATTGGAAATCGGCTGCAGATTACCACCAATAGCAAAGCTGGAACCTGCGATAAAGTCGATAATACGCTGGGCGATATCCGTATCCAGTCCCTCTAAATTCAGCACTACGGTTCGATTGGCCAGCAGAGTCTCTGTAATCTCTCTGGCATCTTCAATTGAAGTGGGTCTGATTACACATACTTCCATACCATTTCCTCCCTGCGTTCTTCTGGAAGAAGGCTGTCTCATGGGTGTCACCTTGGAAGAAACAACGGGCTGTGTCTTTTTGGAAGCTACCGGCTTTTCCTCTACTACAGGCTCCTCATACTCACGCTGCATATTCTTACGCTTGGTAAACTGTGGCACAGGTGCAGGTGCGGGCTCATCATCGTCGTCTAAATAATCACCATCGATGTAACCCTCCATCTCATCATCCTCGTCATTCAGCTTCATATAATTTAAAAACTTGTCCATTACACTCATGCAAAATCTCCCTTAATAAACCACCTTATTATTTTAAGTAGTTTCTCTCCCCGAAAATTCCGGTGCCCACACGCACATAGGAGGCACCCTCCTCAATAGCAGTCTCGTAATCCCCGGTCATGCCCA
>CAZOSU010000363.1:0-2725 GCA_964582515.1 uncultured Acetatifactor sp.
CATATCAGGAATTAACAAGAGAAGAACTTTTGGCATTGAAGGAACAATTAGATGTTGCCTACGAAGATGCGAAGGGGAAAGGATTAAAACTCGACATGTCCAGAGGAAAGCCGGGAATTTCACAGCTGGCATTATCCATGCCCATGTTGGATGTGATTAACAGTGCATCGGATATGAATACGGTTCTGGGTAATGATACTCGTAATTATGGTGCTTTAGATGGCATTGGAGAGTGCAGAAGACTTCTGGCAAACATGATGGGTGTAAACAAGGACAATGTGGTTGTATGCGGTAATTCCAGCCTGAATATTATGTATGATACGGTATCCCGTTCCATGACCAAGGGAGTGAATGGTTCCACTCCATGGTGTAAGCTGGATAAGGTTAAGTTCTTGTGTCCTGTTCCGGGATATGACAGACATTTTAAGATTACAGAATATTTCGGAATTGAGATGATTAACATCCCTCTTCATGAGGATGGTCCGGATATGGATATGGTAGAGCAGTATGTAAATAATGACCCGGCAGTAAAGGGTATATGGTGTGTTCCCAAGTATTCTAACCCTACCGGTATTTCTTACTCTGATGAGGTGGTAAGACGTTTTGCTGCTTTAAAGCCCGCGGCAGAGGATTTCCGTTTATACTGGGACAATGCATATTGTATCCATCATTTATATGATGATAAACAGGATGAGATTCTGAATATTTTAGAGGAATGTGAGAAGGCTGGTAATCCAGATATGGTTTATATTTTTTCTTCCACCTCTAAGGTAAGCTTCCCGGGCTCCGGTGTATCTGCCATTGGGTCTTCTCTTAAGAATATTGATTTTATTGAGAGCCAGATGACTGTACAGACCATTGGACATGATAAGATTAATCAGCTTCGCCATGCTCGTTATTTTAAGGATATCAATGGTATGAAGGAGCATATGAGAAAGCATGCGGATCTTATGCGTCCCAAGTTCGAGGCAGTTTTGGAGGTGCTTGAGAAGGAGCTTGGCGGTCTGGGTATTGGTTCCTGGACGAAGCCTTATGGCGGTTACTTCATTTCCTTTGATGCGATGGAGGGCTGTGCAAAGGCTATCGTTGCAAAGTGTAAGGAAGCAGGTGTAGTACTCACGGGGGCAGGGGCTACTTTCCCTTACGGAAAGGATCCTAAGGACAGCAATATTCGTATTGCGCCTTCTTTCCCAACGCCGGAGGAGATGGCTATGGCAACCGATTTATTTGTACTTTGTGTAAAGCTTGTAAGTGTTGAGAAGCTTTTAGAGGCTTAAGATGGAAGAAGTAAAGCGTTTAAAAAGAGAACTGGTATTAAAGGCCAAGTTATTTGAATATTATCAGGATACCATGGCATTTCCAAATGGGAACACTGCTGTCTGGGACCATTTGGAGCACAAGGGGGCGGCTGCGATTGTGCCGGTGCAGGCGGATGGTACCATATTGATGGTACGCCAGTATCGGAATTCTGCCGGAAGAGAGACGCTGGAAATCCCGGCAGGCGGTCTGGAAGCTAAGGATGAGCCTACACTGGATGCTGCTCTTCGTGAGCTGGAGGAAGAAACCGGGTATAAGGCCGGGAAAGCAGAGTATCTGGTATCCACTCTGGCAGCACCTGCGTATTGTAGTGAAAAGGTAGATATCTATGTGGCTTTGGAGCTGATTCCTTCAAAACAGCATCTGGATGAGAATGAATTTGTGGAGTTGGAAAGCTACACCGTGGATGAACTTTGTAAGAAGATTTTTGCGGGAGAAATCTGCGATTCCAAGACGGTGGCTGCTATTTTGGCCTATGCCAGAAAATATGACGTATAAAAGTATGTGCTTGCTTCATATATTGTTATAAATCCTTTTTGTTGGAGGCATTCATGAAGTTAAGCGGCAATGCACAGGGAGAAAGGGGATACCTTTCTCCTTTTTTATGGCTTTTTTTAATAATCGGGATGGGTCTTTCTTTTTTTCTGTCGGGAAAAGAAGGGTATGATACGTTATTTTCCACCAGCGGCATCAGTGCTCTACGGTCGGGGAGCTTTGGTAGTCGGGAATTCTTTATACAGGTATTGTTTTCAAGGATTTCCTATGTAGTGGTTGTGGTTCTTCTTTCCACCACATCCCTTCGAAAGCTGTTTTTACTTATGCAGCCTGCACTTTATTGTTTGGGGATTGGCGGGCTAATGGGGGCTGCTATTGTGCAGTTTGGAGTAAAAGGGCTTTTGCTGGTTTTGGCAGGGATGTTTCCGCATATGCTTTTCTATCTTCTGGTGCTGCGCTTTCTGCTGATGCTGTTATGGGAGAGAACCTTTTTTGATAAGCAGTTTTTTATTGCGATTTTTATATTAGTATTTATTGTGATTATCGGCTGTCTCTTGGAGAGTTATGTAAATCCGGTGATTGTTGCTAAAGTATTAAATCTTTTTTAAAATTTCGTTGCATTTATTCAAGGAAAAAAGTATAATAGGCATTACCGTTTGAAGTATATCAGTTAACATAAGAGAGGCAGAAAATGAAGCAGCAGGTTGACTCCTTTATAGAATATTTGCATAATGTGAAGAAGACATCGGAGAATACCACCATGTCATACCGTAGAGATTTGTACAAGTGGATTCTTTATATGGCGGAGCAGGGTGTTTCATCTCCGGAGCAGGTTACGGAGGAGCAGCTGAAGGAATATGTAGTATACCTGCAGGGTCAGCAGTTTAAAAATACTACTATTTCTAGCAGTATT
>CAZOSU010000364.1:0-2723 GCA_964582515.1 uncultured Acetatifactor sp.
ATATGCCAGCCGGCTTCGGGATGAGCAGCTCCAGAATGAACAGCAGAAAATGGAAATGAAGATGCTGGCCAGTCAGATAAATCCCCATTTTTTGTACAATACTTTGGAAAGTATCCGTATGCAGGCTTTGACGGCGGGTAACCGTGATGTGGCCAACAGTATCAAGCTTCTGGGAAAGTCCATGCGCTACGTGCTGGAAAATACAGGAACAAAATTTATCACCCTGCAAAAGGAGCTGGATTACATTGAAACCTATATTGCCATTCAGAAGATGCGTTTTGGAAGTCGCGTAAACTTTGAAGTGAAGCTGGAGGTGGATATTCCTCTGGAGGAGTATTTCATTCTGCCGTTTCTGGTGCAGCCGGTCATCGAAAATGGTATTATCCACGGACTGGAGGGTATCACGGAGAACGGTATGATAAAGATGCATTTCTCCCTGGTGAGAGGATATTTGCAGGTTTCTGTGGCAGATAACGGAATCGGTATGGATGAGGAGGAATTGGACAAGCTGCGGGAGAATATAAATAAAAATACCCTAAATGCCAGCACCAGCATCGGTCTTGGCAATATCGACCGCCGTATCAGGCTGTGCTATGGAGAGCAGTATGGGCTGTCCGTAAGAAGCGTGAAAGGAAAGGGCACTACAGTAGTAATGCGACTGCCACTGGAAAAGAGAGAAGTATAAAATATACATTAAAAATTGCATATATTTATGTAAAATAATGATTGTATTAAATGTCAAAAAGCATATGTTTCTTTTTGAAAGGAAGAAAGCTAAAATATGTAGTGTAAATTATAAGAGCACTTAATCGTTTTAGGGTGAGGGTGCAAAAAAAGGGAGGTTTTTAATCATGAAAAAGACTTTGAAGAGACTTTTGGCTTCTTTCTTTGCGTTTGCTCTGCTTATCAGCGGGCTTGGAATGCAGAGCATGGAAGTAAGAGCTGACGAAGGCTATACTGCTTTTTTAATGTTCTCTGATAGAGACTGGGCATTTGGCAACTGGGATAGCTCTTTGGAAAGCGCAACTACAAAGGTTACCGGTGACGGTTCTTATTCTGTAACTCTGAATGCAACAGAGGTTGGCGGAGACGGAGCTACCGGAGCAAACGGTGCACAGGTATTCTGCGTGGATATCGTTGGTGCCCAGGCCGGTCTGGATGCAAATGGCAAGACCTTTGAGGTATCGAATGTATCTGTTTTAGCAGATGGCAAAGAGGTTGCAGTGGATGCAAGCAAGATTGCAGCAGGCGACATCGAGGAGAACGGTAATTTCAGAATTGAGATTTACAATGAATATGGTCTTACTGTAGGTGATGCACCTATTGACCCTATGGCATTTACTTTTGCTGAAAACGTTACTGTAAACTTTACTCTTACTACTGTTGATAAGCCTGCTAATGAAGCAGCAGCTGTTGCAGTAGACAATACAGCATTCTTAATGTTCTCAGACAGAGACTGGGCATTCGGAAACTGGGACGCAGCATTAGAAAGTGCTACTACTCAGGTAACCGGAGATGGTACATACTCTGTAACCTTAAATGCAACTGAGGTTGGCGGAGACGGAACTACCGGAGCAAACGGTGCACAGGTATTCTGTGTGGACATCGTTGGTGCACAGGCAGTCCTGGATGCACAGGGAAAGACCTTTGAGGTATCAGATGTATCTATTTTAGCGGATGGCAAAGAGGTTGCAGTGGATGCAAGCAAGATTGCTACCGGTGATATTGAAGAGAATGGAAACTTCAGAATTGAAATTTATAACGAATATGGTCTTACTGTAGGTGATGCACCTATCGACCCTATGGCATTTACTTTTGCGGATAATGTTACTGTAAACTTTACTCTTACCACAGTGAATAAGGTAGTAGAGAGCACAGCATTCTTAATGTTCTCAGACAGAGACTGGGCATTCGGAAACTGGGATGCAGCGTTAGAGAGCGCAACTACCACTGTTGCAGGTGATGGTACCTATACCGTAACCTTAAACGCAGCTGAGGTTGGCGGAGACGGAAGCACCGGAGCAAACGGCGCACAGGTATTCTGTGTAGACGTGGTTGGTCTTGGCGCAGCTGTTGAAGATGTTTCTGCAATTACTGTTTCTGATGTAAAGGTTCTTGCAGATGGTGCAGAATTTGCTATTGATCCTTCCAAGATTGCTATTGGCGATATTGAGGAAAATGGAAACTTTAGAATTGAGCTTTACAATGAATATGGTCTTACTGTAGGAGATGCTCCTTTTGATCCTACAACTTTGACCTTTAAGGATACCTTAAGTGTTACCTTTACCTTGGGCGGAATCGTATACGGTGCATCTGAGGCAGCAGCAGAAGAAGTTCCTGTAAATGAGTTTGATCCTAACGGAACCTATCATGCATACATTGGTGTGCAGACTCCTACCTGGATTTTCCGTAACTGGTACGGTGACGAGAGCTATGGTTTAGGAACTGGTTGCTATGATCAGTTGGGCTTCATCGATGGCGAGTGGATTGCACAGGGTGGTTCTTTCAAGGATGTTGAGATTACCGGAAATGGTACTTACACTGTAGCAGTTGAAGGATATGATTTCTCCGGTACATTTGAAGATCAGCCTATCCTTGGCGCTGATGGATTATTTAACTTATTATTCGTATCTACAGATTTACCTGTAAACGATGAAGTTGTTATTTCTAACGTTGTTCTTAAGATGGATGGTAAAGAGATTACCACTATTGAAGAAGCATTC
>CAZOSU010000365.1:0-2719 GCA_964582515.1 uncultured Acetatifactor sp.
TATTATTGAAAAATACGGTATTCGTTAATATACAAGATAAAAAAGTGAAATAAAAAGTTGGTGATATGCGAAACAATGTCATATCACCAACTTTTTTAATAATTTCTGTGCCATATTATATCCGGACTCATCTCTGCAAGACTATGTACACCCGTACGAGCCATTGTGGCCTTCAGCTCATTATTTAATTGAGTAATTCTCTGCATAACTCCGTCGGCACCCTGCTTTAACGGTTCCATCAAATCACGTCCCACGCAGACCGCATCTGCTCCAAGTGCCAAGGCTTTATAAATATCCATACCACTTTCCATGCCGCAATCTACAAAAATCTCCATTTTATCACCAACAGCATCCACGATTCTGGGTAAAATCTGAAGGGGTGGTACTGCATAATTCATAATTCCGTGATGATGGGATACCACAATTCCTGCCACACCGGCCTCAGCACATTTAACCGCATCCGAAACACTCAAAACCCCCTTTACAATGAAAGGAACCTTGGACGCCTTCACGAACATTGCGATTTCCTCCTGCGATTTTGGCTTCATGGGAAGACCAAGTACGTTATCATAGGAACCATTCCCGGAAAAAGCATGGTCAATATCCATACCAACGGCAAAAGCACCATGGGAAACAGCATGTTCGATTCGCCATAAAACATCCTTGTTATCCGCATGTGGCTTTATGATGCGGATGGTTTTAGCTCCGGTAGAAAGGATTGCCTCCATTTCCTCCGGTTCTCCCATACCAACCCAGTGTACGGCACCGGCGTCTCTGGCTCCTTTTGCAATTTCCACCATTGCGTTGTCGCATATATTATGTAGGTGGGAGAGTGCTGCCGTCATTACAGGGGTAGAAAATGTCTCACCAAATAACTTATATTCTGTACTTGGTAAGTCCGCGTCCACATAACGTGTTTCTAATAATAACGAATCAAAATATTCTCTGGTAATCTTATTGGAATCTCCATTCATAAGTACATCCTCCTTTAGCCTAACCACCTGGTGTCATCTTCGGTGTTCCATTTTTTAGCTTCTTTTAATCTACGATAATACGTTGCCCGGCTACAATCAAGTATTTCTATGATTTCTTTCGTAGTTTTCCCTTCCCGCCTCCATGTATGTATATCTCCATACGTAAAAGAGGTTGCTTTATACTTTCTGGGGCGTCCGGCTCTGCGCTTTTTGCAGTTCTCGATTTTCTTTGTATCAAGCTGAATCTTAAGGACAGACTCCCCACCGGCTGTTATATCATGAAAAAAGGTAATCCCAAGAGAGCTAATCAGCTGATTGATTTCTGCAAGGCTTTCTTCTACATTTTCATCTGCAGTAGTTACACCGATTCCAAGCAGTAGTTCTTTTTTCTCAAATTCATTTTCATAAATAAACATTTATTCATCCTCACTAAAGAGAGTATCAATATTAATTACGAGATAATCGTATCATATTTAATTCTGATACACAATATATTTCAAAAAATGTTCCTCAAAATTGTAATATTTTTCCTTATTTTGCTACCAGATAAGTAGGAGGGTCAAGCTTATGAAAAAGAAAATTATTTTTGCCATATTTACCTGTATACTTCTTACCGGCTGTTCAGCCAGTGCACACACAAAAAATCTTACAGAGGATGCGGGAAGCGCTGTAGTCTGTTACGAAGAAAATGCTTCCCTAAAGCCACTATATCAGTTTTCCTACAACTTCTTTAAAGGAAATATAGACACGGAAAATCCCATCATGTCGCCTCTTTCCGCCTATTATGCCATGTCCCTTGCTGCCAGTGGGGCAGACGGAGCTACAAAAGAAGAGCTGGAAGCTGTCTTAGGCGAAAACTATTACCAGATATGTGACCAGATTATGGAAATTCTACCGAGAAAACAGACGGAAGCTCCCATCCATATTGCAATGGCCAATTCCGCATGGCTGGACGACGATTTCAAGGGAAATAAAGACTGGCTTTTAGATATTAATACCTATTATTCCTCAGAGGTATTTAAGACCAATCTGTCCACAGAAGAAGCCAAAGATGATATCAATTCCTGGTGCTATGAAAAGACCATGGGTCTTATTCCTAATTTTCTGGCACAGCCCCTGCCCACCGACACCAGACTGGCACTGTTTAACGCGCTTTACTTTAAAAGTGATTGGAGGGATACCTTCGGCAAAGGAGCCACCAAGGAAGTGGCTTTTTATCAGGAGGATGGTTCCCTGACAAGCGTGGATATGATGCACAAATACCGGGACTACAAGTTATATTTCAAAGGCGAGAACTATCAGGGGGTATGTCTTCCCTATCATGATAATGTCACCTTTGTGGCTATCATGCCTACGGATGAAACCACCATCCGGGAGCTGTATAGTTTCCTTACCATGGAAGAACTGGTAGAATGTGCAAAAACGGAGCAAACTACATTCATTAACCTGCAGCTCCCTAAATTTGAGACTGATTCTGAACTAAAGCTAATCGATTACTTTAAATCCCAGGGAGTAGAAGCTGCCTTTGATAGCGCTCTTGCAGATTTCCATAGGATGGGGCAAACCAGTAGTGGCAATTCCATATACATCTCCGAAATCCTCCAGAAAGCCGTTATCAAAGTAAACGAGGATGGAACAGAAGCAGCGGCGGTGACTATGATATCTGATGCTGAAAGTGCTCTCGCTGAGCCGGAGGATGCGCCCGTTGATGTTTTTTTTAACCGCCCCTTCTTCTACATGATTTA
>CAZOSU010000366.1:0-2690 GCA_964582515.1 uncultured Acetatifactor sp.
GGAAACCGTTCTACATACCACATTCATCACCATAGGAAAACGGGTGCCGGACTGCACCGGCAGCTGCTCTATGGCATAGAGAAGTCCATTGGCACTGGTAGCATTTACTACACGGCCTCCGGCTACGGATGCCCCATAACAGATTCCTGCCGCACTGTGCTCCCCCTCTGCCGCCACCATCACCATGTCCGTTTCTCCGTTAGAGCGCATAATATCCAGATTTTCCGCAATCTGCGTAGAGGGGGTAATGGGATAATAGCCCATCAAATCATAGCCAATCTGCTTAATGGCAATAGCTGCAATCTCATTCCCGGATGCATATTCTAAGACCTGTTTTTTCATTATACCTCTCCTCCTTCCATGCGCTTTTCCGTCAGATAGGACTCCGAAGTAATATATCCGTCCGCTCCGGCTTTTTCATAATAATCGGGACTGCGTAAAAGCTCCTGATTGGTCATAAAATATTCCTTCTGCGGATGCTCTGCTTCCACCCCCCTCACCAGGGCATTCACCGGACACACCTCCACACATCGAAGACAGCCCTTACAGTGATAATAATCCAGTCCCTGATTTACCATCATCTCTTTGCCCTTATATTCTCCTTTGGCAAACTGGAATACCATATCCGGGCAGGCAGAATGACAAAGTCCGCAATTGATACATCTTTCTTTTATAAAAAGTGGTATAAAGCCCTGTCTGGAAGGAGATAAATCCGCAATAACGGTACTTCCTGCGTTTATGTTGATACCACCAATAGGTGCTGTCACATAGCCCCACTTCTGCTTTCCTTTGGAATGCTCCTCCTTGCAATTACACTTCTCTCCTACAGAGTGTTCCAGCTCCCTTACCTCTTCAAAGCCCCTTCTGAGCCCTTCCAGATTTCCTTTAAGTGCATCCGGGTACTTCTTTCCCAGGGTGTCCTTGCAGATGCTTTCTCCCACTTCTGCACTATCAAGACCCATTATTCTCAAAATAGCCCCCAGCATTACCACATTGATGCGGGAGTGGGTCTTAATGGCAATTCTCTGCGCTTCCAGACCATAACAGCTTCCCTTAAGTCCATCCGGCAGCTTCTGCCCCGCTTCCAGCGCTACGATGACAGCCGTTTCACTATTACAGCCCTTCCAAATAGAAGCATCTCTCAAAAGTGCCTGATGAAATACCACCAGCAGGTTTGGCTCCACTACCGGAAAATGTACCCGGATTTCCTTCTCAGCATTACAATAACGGATAAAGCCTTTTACCGGTGTTCCTGTCTTCTCAGAGCCATAGCTGGAAAAATTGCTGCTGTTTAATCCCAGATACTTCAGCCCCAGCTCCCCCAGCATTTTACCGCACAGATTTGCTCCTAAACCGCCGATACTCTCCAGCCGAATTTCATAATAGTCCTTGCCGGATGCAAGTACCTCCTTCAATCCATTTACCTGTTCCACTAAGCATTTACCTCACTGAACATATCCATTCCAACCAGGCAAAGCTCACAAACAAAATCCTTCGGAAGGTCCTCAAATTTAGTGCCCGGTGCTATTCCCAGCTGTGGTGCACCTTCCTCCTCATCATAAACCCATCCACATACCTCACATACATATTTCTTCATACTTTCATTCCCTCCACCTTCTGCTGATTTTCTTTACATAATTCTTCTGCCAGACTATCAATCTGCACTACATTCTCTTCCTTGACCGAAGACACGATGCGTACTTGGGTCTCTGCAAAGGTAAGTCCCTTACTTTTTTCCAGCATATCCTTCATCACCTTTGCTGCTATAATGGCCCAGCTGCCATTTTCCATAAATCCCACTATGCGATTACTATAGTATCGCTCCGTGAGCCAGCTGATAAACTCTCTCATAAAAGGAAAGATACCCGCATTGTAGGTAGTAGTGGCAAGCACCAGCTTACTGTACTTAAATGCCAGTGAAACTGCCTCAGACATATCGCAGCGTGCCAGGTCACGAAGCACCACGTTTCTGCATCCCTTCTCCTTTAACCTTTCCTCCAAAAGAAGCACTGCCTTTTTCGTATTTCCATAGATGGAGGTATATGCAATGAGTACCCCCTCTTCCTCCGGTTCATAGCGGGACCATGTATCATACAGCCCAACATAGTAACTGATGTTTTCCGAAATCACCGGTCCATGCAGGGGGCATATCTTTGAAATCTCCTTATCTGCCAGCTTTTTCAAAAGCTTCTGCACATATACACCGTATTTCCCTACAATCCCAAAATAATAGCGTCTGGCTTCCTCTGCCCAGCCCATCTCCACATCCAGTGCACCAAAACGACCAAAGCCATCTGCGGAAAACAGTACCTTATCCGCACTGTCATATGTCATCATTACCTCGGGCCAATGCACCATCGGCGCTGCTATAAATACCAGCCTATGCCTACCCAGGGATAAAACGTCACCGTCAGATACCACAAGCCCCCCATCCTCAAAATCTGTGCCAAAATAATTCTTCATCATGGTAAAGCCCTTATCCGATGCCACCAGCGTAGTCTCTGGGTATTTTTCCAAAAAAGTTACTATATTGGCGGAATGATCCGGCTCCATATGTTGAATAATCAGAAAGTCCGGTCTTTTCCCCCTCAAGGCTTCCTCTAGATTTTCCAGCCACTTATCTGCAAACTCCTTCTCTACTGTATCCATCACCGCAATCTTCTCATCCAGAATCGGGTAGGAATTGTATG
>CAZOSU010000367.1:0-2679 GCA_964582515.1 uncultured Acetatifactor sp.
GGAAAAGCTCTAAATAATATGCGCCGCCAGCCTCTACAAGGGGTGCAATTACTTCCGTATCAAACTTGCTGTCATATGCCTTTTCGATACAGCTCTTTAATTCTTCCTCGGTAAAATCGGTTAAGAAAAGCTTCATTACTTCATAAGCAACTTCCTTATAGCCCATCCCTGCAAGCTCCTCAAGGCTCTTGTCCAGTGCAGGAACATGATCCGGTACAAATAAACCACCATCATCGGAAAGTCCCTTTAAAATTGCTGTGGACGCCTTCACCGGGCTGCCGCTCTTTCTGGTACTATTGTATAAAACTTCCATATTATCCTCCTCATGTGTACAACCACATTTATCTTCTTATCGGGTAAAAGTACCCCGATTTTTTAATAGAGTATAACACACAAGGCACTTTAGTGCAATAACTCCTAAAAGAAAAACTCATGTCCTCCATGCCTAAAAAGAAAGGTAAGATGGGTATCGAACCAGCGCATACTGTTTTGGTTCGCACCGGAGCGGGATGCAAAGAAAAGTGCCCCCTGTGACAAATCCTCTCCGGAAAGTGCCCGGTTTACTGCCTCCACAGTGTCCTCCGACACCTCAACGGTATAATATCTGCCATCCGCTACCGGAGAGAACTGGGTCACCCTACCATTTTTCTGGAAAATCACTTCCTCCACCGTGTCCGGGAATTTATCACTCTCCACCCGGTTTAGCACCACATTCGCCACCAGAATCTTCCCCTCCGTATCCTCGCCCCCGGCCTCTGCCTCTACGATGCGCAGAAGCATCTCATACTCCTCCTCGGTCATATTATAAGGAAGCACCTCTCTGGTCAACGTCCCGTAATCAATCACTCTCTGTCTGGAGGAAACACTGGTCACGATTCCCAAGGTTTTCTCCTGCTCCGTCACCACCATCTGGGGCGTTTCTTCCTTGTATGTAAAAACTCCGATAAGGAGCAGCTGCATCAGCATGATAATCACAATCCCTTTACGACACATATTTAAGTCCCCTTTCCATAAATGAGGTTCAGGAGCGCCACTTACAAAGTCACACCCCCGCTGCTTTGCAGCTGACTTTCTCATAAGCCGGCGCTCTGTGCAAAATTGTGATGACATACAAATTCATGCGGGCATAATTTGTATGTCATTACGATTTTAGCTGAACTATTAATATATATATGGGACATGCAGGCAAAATATGTTATACTGGATTTAAGTTTTTTCAGGGAGAGCAAAATGAACGGGGTATATACAGCAACAAAGAAAAACGGAGAAACCTATTATCGTTCCTCCATCACTTATAAAAGAAAACACATCAGTCTGGGAAGCTACCAAAATGAGTTGCTTGCCCATCTGGCTTATCGGGCGGCATCCTCCATACTTTCGGAAGCTTCAGCCGTTACCATTGAGGATTATAAGGATACCTCTGTCCTTGATTTTGAAAAATGGGTAATATTAATAAATTTCCGGGACAATCATATGTATCTGGGCAATCCCATCTATGTGCGCCCTAAGTATTTTCTGTACTATCTCTCACCGGAGCATGTACTGAAATTCGATACCGATGATTTATTTTATTACTCGTCCCACAAGATTATGTGCCGTGGCAACCACTATTTCGTGGCGGATTACGGTATGCAGGTGAATATCGCCTCCCGCTATGGCATCAAGAACTATGCCGTTCCCGGCAAGGATTTTGAATTTTTAAACGGAGACTGCTGCGACTTCCGCCGTGAAAATCTCCTTATCAAAAATACCTATCACGGCGTCCGTACCATTCAGGAAAAAGGCGTTTTCAAATATGCGGTCCGCATCCACATCAACGGCTACTTTAAGGTGGGAGTATATAGTGACATCACCCACGCTGCCATCGCATACAATAAGGCCGTGGATGTACTCCGCCAAAACGGCCTTAAGAAAAACTATAGTATCAATTACGTGGACTCCGTATCGCCCAGAGAGTACGCCGAGATTTACTCCTCGCTGAAAATCTCCAAGAAGATTATGGAGTATAAACCGGAAGCATAACGCCCCAAATTTACGGCAGGCACCGCCGCTCCCCCCAAAGCTTGGAACAGAAATCCCTCCATTTACTTCTCCGAATAATCGATAAAGCTGATATTCATGTTGGTATAGCCGGAAATCCCGTCCACCTTGACCGTATCGGAATACTGCCACATGGTAAACTGGTAAGGATAATCCGGAATATCCTGATGCTGTGAAAGCCATACATCATACTCCGTCAGCTTGGACATATCAATTTCTGCCACAAGCCATTCCTTGTCACCATAAAGAAGGGGGATGTACCCTGCCGCCTCGATGGTTTCCAGGAATCTTTTGGTTATCTTGGTTTTGTCGGACTTGGATGCTACCAGCTCTACTCTGGCCGTGTCGTTATCCACATAATCCATCATCATGGCCACCGGATAATCGATATCAAAGCCCTGGAGATTTTGGATAATCAGATTGGCCTCCTCCTCGGCTTCCGCCTCAGTGATGGCCTGGGAGAAAAAGTACACTCCCACGTCCAGTCCGGCATCGGAGGCACGCTTCACATTTTCTGTAAAATAATCATCCATCATCAGTTGCCCGGTGCCATAGCCTCTGGCACCTACTCTCACCATGACAAAATCAATGCCATCCTTCTTCACCTTGTTAAAATCAATGTACTCCTCGTCCTCGGAC
>CAZOSU010000368.1:0-2674 GCA_964582515.1 uncultured Acetatifactor sp.
GGGACACCAGAACCTAAATCTGGCGCGTCTGCCAATTCCGCCACACCCGCGTATAGTAATATGCTTTCCACAAGCACTTTTGCTATTATAACCTTATGCTTCACAGTTTGTCAATATGCTTTTAATGCCGATATTCCTTTTCCGGACACCATACCCTATATGACATGCAAAGCTTGCTTATCCCCAAAAGCAGCGGCCACGTTGTTACTCTTTTCTTAGGTAAAAAATTGTGATAAAATAGTACTATATATCTGAATTGTAGGAGGAATCCCTCATGTTATATAATTATCCCCCTGATGCGGCAGAGCGTTTTGCAGAGGTCTTCGTATATCGCGATACGGATTTTCAGAAAAGCGTGGATGGATATCTGCGCATTATAAACGACTACTCCCATGACAGCGGAGTCCTTGCAAAGGCATACTATTTTCTGGCAGAAGCGGTTGCTCTACAGTCCAATTACGAGGATTGCGAAAAATACTGTCAGCTCAGTATCGAGCATGGCAAAAAGTCCGGCAATATTCGCTGCCAGAATCTGTCCACCATTAAGCTCAGCGGTTTGAAAATTGACCAGCACAACGAAGCATTGGCGGCAGAATACTTGTATGATAGTCTGGATTTAATTAAAAAGAATCATGACGAGGATTTGTATGATATTATCCATATCCTTTTAGGAAGCCTGTTTGAAAAGGCCGGTGATTATGCTACCGCTCTTTCTTATTTCAAGCTCAGCATGGAAGAACTGATAGCAAGTAACCCGGAAGCCAAGCAGCGTAGTCCCTTCGCTTACTGCTCCCGTATGCTGGCAATTGCGGAATCCTATATAAAGACAGGTCAGCGTGATGAATTGTATGATACCTATTTAGATTTACAGGATCTCCCCTATGAGACCATCCCCCCTGTATTTAGCACTGCCCTCTCCTTCCTGGAAGGCTATCTGGCTTATATGGACGGGGACAAGCCACGTGCAGTCCGCATTTTGCGAAGCGTCATTGACGAGTATCGCAATACAGCGGAAGTATTTGATTCCTTCTTTATCCCGGAAAATACTTATCATGTATTCGAAAGCTACCGGATGACTGCGGACAAGAAGAATATACTGGATTTGATGAAACACTACTGCGATACCACGGATATTGATACCTGGCAGTTTTTATACACCGAAACCAAAATCCGATATTGTAAGGATGTCTGCGACGAAAAAGGCCTGTTAGAAGCGTATGAAAGCTACTACACCACCCAGCAGAATTACCACAACAATTCCAAAAAGCAGATGCAGGAGTATATCAAGCTGCGTAAGCGCCTGTATGAGGAGCAGGAGGCCAACCAGCAGAAAATTGAAACGCTTCGCAGTATCTCCACCACGGATGCGCTGACCGGACTACACAACAGACATGGAATGCTTCGTTATACTTCGGAAGAGCTGCAGCATGCAATTGACCATCAGCACAATTTCGGCGTGCTCTTAATCGATATCGACTGCTATAAGCAATATAACGATATCTACGGTCATGTACAGGGTGATGAATGTCTACGTACACTGGCAGATATTTTCCGCCATGTACTAAAAGACCATTTCTGTGCGCGTTACGGCGGGGATGAGTTTGTCTGCATTTTTTCAGATACCTCTCCTGCTGAAATCAAGTGTCTGTGTGACCAGCTTCACAAAGAGCTTACGGAGGAAGCCTTAGTGCATTCCGGTAATTCTGCTTACGGTATCGTTACCCTAAGTATGGGATGCTCCGTTCGCATTCCCAAGCCCTCAGATGACTTTATTGTTTTCCTAAGCGAAGCAGATTCCTGCTTGTACAAAAGTAAGGAACGGGGCCGCAACCGGACTACTTTTCATGAATAATTAAATTCCTTGCAAAAAAGGCTGTGTCCGCGGACACAGCCTTTAAACATATCTTTATTTAATTTCAGCGTGGAACTCCTGGAGAGACTTCACGGACGGGCCCGGATTCTCGTGTACATAGAGGATACCCTCTGCGGAAGCCATAGCTGCTGCCATAGTGGTAACATATGGAATCTTCGCCTTGATAGCTGCCTTACGTAAGTAGCTGTCATCAGAATGACCATCCTTGTCCATAGGAGTGTTAATCATCATCTGCACTTCACCGTTAGCAATCATGTCACCGATGTTTGGACGGCCTTCGGAGAGCTTCTTCACCTTTGCAGCCTTAATTCCTGCCGCCACAATGGTATCGTAGGTTCTTCCGGTAGCTACAATGTCAAAGCCAACCTTCTCAAAGATTCTCGCCACATCTGCAACCTCTGCCTTATCCCTGTCATTTACGGAGATAAGGACGGTTCCCTTCTGTGGAAGCTTGGACTGAATCGCCTCCTGTGCCTTGAAGAATGCCTCGCCATAGGACTTGGACATACCAAGAACCTCACCGGTAGAACGCATCTCCGGTCCTAAGATAGGGTCTACCTCCGGGAACATATTGAATGGGAATGCAGCTTCCTTTACACCGTAGTTCGGGATAACTCTTTCCTTCATATCAGCGATAGGAGAAGGACGACCGGTAATCTCTGCAGTAATAATCTCGGTTGCAAGAGGTACCATACGGATATTACATACCTTGGATACAAGGGGTACGGTACGGGATGCTCTGGGATTCGCCTCCAGCACATATACCTTATCGTTCTCAATGGCATACTGCATATTCATAAG
>CAZOSU010000369.1:0-2667 GCA_964582515.1 uncultured Acetatifactor sp.
CTGTCCTTCGCCAGAATAACGATACGGGTGGTGGACTCGTAGGTCGGGGTAATCACAAACTTACTGACGCAAAAGGCTGCCACGCCTACAATCACTGCGGAAAGAATGATAGCCCATGCGTAATGCAGAAGCACTGCAAAAATCTCTCTTAAGTCAATTTCAATTTCATCACTGGCGGATGCATTATACTGTGTATCCATTTTAATTATTTATCTCCTTATCTATATTATAATAGGTATTTCTCTGCATTTCTATACAAAAGCTTGCTTGCGTAGCTCTCACCGTATTTTTTATTCAGGTACGCCGCACACTTGGCCATTCTGGGTGCTCGGTTTCTATCCGAATGTGCATCGGTGGATACAAAATCCACATAACCTGCTTTCAAAAGCTTTTTCACATCTCTCTTAGTGTGCGTGCCGTTCTCTCCGATGACGGAGGACGCATTTACCTGTATCAGAGCTCCCATATCCTTGAGATTCTTCACATATTCCGGCTTCTTCATCAGCTGCTCGTAACGCTCCACATGCGCTACTATCGGTGTATAACCGGAGCTGAAAGCCTCACGGACTGCGTTGTATATGTAGGACTTCTCCTCCAGAGGGTTGAATTCCATCAACACGCAGTCGGAATCCGCCATGGTCACAGCCTCTTCCCGGTCGAAAATCTGACTAACCTCTTCTCTATAATAGTACTCTGTCCCCAGATAAATCTCTATGGAAATGTTTTCCTCTTCTGCGGCTATGCGAAACTCCTTGAGCGTCTCCTCCAGCTTTTCTCTGGTAGGGCACCCCTTCCCCGGCATATTGTGGGGCGTGGCGATAATCACATCAATTCCTTCCTCCACCGCGATTCTAAGCATCGCCAGCGACTGCTCCATGTTCCTCGAACCATCGTCCAGTCCCGGCAGAATATGAGAATGCATGTCAATAAATCCCATGTTCTTCCTCTCTATATATATCACAAGCCCGCTTGTGATACCACCGTAATTAGTAGGTTAAAGTATTCAACCTCTTTCCTCTATATTATCATCTGTCTTCCCAACGTCCGGAAGTCAGTTTAGACAAACTGCCAAGTCATTCTACCACTTACCTATTTTTTCCGCAATCTACCAAGTGTATATTTTGCAGATTGTACGCATTTTTATACAAGATATATATATATATTCTTAGTTTTCCCGTGGTATACTATTCCAGCTTGCCCTCTGCCACCAGCTTGGCAGTAACAAGGAAGCGGTTATTTTCCTTACCTCTCACACAGGTGGATAGGGTGATGATTTTATCATCTGTAGTCACTTCCATGCCCTCCCGGAACAGATTGTCCGGATTGGTCAGCTCTAAGAGACCGCTCAGGAACTCGCCATAGCCCGCCTTGGTATTCATGGCATAGCTCAGCATCAGATGCAAATCACCAAACTCAAATGCACCAAACACCTGATACACACGGATGGTCCCGTCCGGTGAGTAGATGTAAATGTACTCATTCTCCTCGAAGAATTCTTTATCCTCGAAGTTATGCAGGGTTGCAAACATACTGCCGTTTCTCATATTGTGTCCATAGATGACAGTATTATTATCGGTCCAATCGGTAGAGTTATAAAGCTGTGTAAAAACACTTCCTGCCGTTGCATCCTTCCCCTCCGGGGTACGACGGAGATAATAGTCCGGATCCTCAGGATGCTGGACAATCGGGTAATCGATATCGGTCCCCGGTATGTAGAGCCACGCATATGCATGAGGTGCGTTTTCATTCAGACCCTCAAAGTCAATAGTTCTTGCCGGAACCTCGATACCATCCAGATTTGGGAAAGGTGTAGCAGTCGGTTCCGGGGTAGCGGTTGGCTCAGGAGTAGCTGTGGGCTTTGCAGTCGGGGTAGCCACGATGGGTTCCGCCGTAAGCTCCACTACATAATTATTCTTTAACTCATCCATTTCACGCTGCGCGCTACTGTTGCGGATGGCATTAATAATAAGTACGATTGCACACACACCCGCCACCGCAAAGAGAATGTATGCAATTATATTACGTACATTAGGTTTTTTATTATTCATAAACTCCTCCAATATACAAGACTTTTCCACATTACATCATTAACATCGATTCTACAACATTCTTCGCGATTTTTCCATAGAAAATTTTGACAGAATATGATGCTGATATTTTAACTATCTTCGCCACCTCGCACAATTTTTCTTCTTATATGTATAAACTGTACAATTTCTTGTAGAATTTATGCGCTTTTTGTGGTACGAGATATCATTCTACCACGTTATCCTTTTTATGAAAATCACACTTATTCCCTATTTTGTAAACGCTTACATTCCCCTTCAGATTATTATCACCCCTGTTATGAAACATTTTATTTGATGCTATCATCTGCCGAATTCGACAAATTAAGGTTCTGCTTAATTATTAATCGTTAAATTCTACGCCTCTGGAACTCGCTTTTTCTCCAAATTAAAAGAAGGTACAGTAAACTAATCTGATGCACTTAATCACCCTGAATCACCGTCAAATCCAAGGTCGATGGGGCATTTATGCCAGCGTAGCCCCTGATATTGGAATACCGACTGTGTTTCTGCTTTTGCCCCTCCTGCCTGTCTCTCCTGCTTAACATCCCGCTTTTGCGCTCCCTCGCTTGTCTTTTCCGGCTTATCCTCCCGCTTTTGC
>CAZOSU010000370.1:0-2666 GCA_964582515.1 uncultured Acetatifactor sp.
GACCAAGGGAAAGCCCCATACCTTAGAAGGACAGATTGTGCGACTTTCCGATAAGATTGCATATATTCACCATGATATGGATGATGCCATTCGCGGGGGAGTCTTAAAGGAAAGTGATGTACCGAAGGAAATTGGCGACGTTATCGGTTATACCACAGGGGAACGTCTGGACCATTTTATTCATGATATTGTGACTACCAGTCTGGGGCAGAATGAGATTAAGATGTCTTTGGAGGTGGAGAAGGCCATGAATGCCATTCGGGCATTTATGTTTGACCGGGTGTATTTAAATCCGGTGGCGAAGGCAGAGGAGGGAAAGGCAGAGTATCTGGTGGAAACCCTGTATACCCACTATGTGAAGCATGTGGATGATTTGCCGGAGGAGTATTTGAATCTGTTATCCATCGGGGAGCCCAGGGAAAAGGTGGTATGCGATTATGTGGGAGCTATGACGGACCGCTTTGCAGTTGCCAAATATGACGAGCTTTATATTCCGAAAAGCTGGAATATATAAGAGCAGTTCAGTTATGAACATACTAGAGAGTGTGACTTTTGCAGTGGCACGGCTGAACTGTTCTGGATTTAGGAGGAGTACGTGTTTTATCCGGATGAGCTGGTAGAAGAGGTTAGAGCGAAAAATGATATAGTAGACGTGGTTTCCGGATATGTACGTATGACGAAGAAGGGAGCCAACCACTGGGGATGCTGCCCTTTTCACAATGAAAAAACACCGTCCTTTGCTGTAAATGGGGCAAAGCAGATGTATCACTGTTTTGGTTGTGGCGCCGGTGGAAATGTTTTTACCTTTGTAATGAATTATGAAAATTATTCTTTCCCGGAGGCGATTAAAGTGCTGGCAGAACGGGCAGGAGTGGTACTGCCAGAGGCAGAATATGATGATGCAGCCAAGGAAAAGCAGAACCGCCGAATGAGACTTTTGGAGGTCAACAAGGAAGCTGCCAGATTTTTCTGCTATCAGCTCCGTACACCCAAAGGAGAGATTGGGTATCAGTATTTAAGTAAAAGAGCCCTTACGGATGAAACCATTAAGCGTTTCGGGCTGGGCTACTCCGGGAAAACCGGGGGCGAGCTGGTACAATATTTAAAATCTAAGGGCTTTGAAGACGATTTGATTATTGAATCGGGTCTGGCGTCCTTTTCAGAGCGCTATGGCATGAGCAGCCAGTTCTGGAATCGCGTCATGTATCCCATTATGGATATTCACAACCGGGTCATTGGCTTCGGCGGCCGTGTGATGGGAGATGGAGAACCAAAGTATCTGAACTCTCCCGAGACGCCCGTGTTTGATAAGCGCCGAAATTTATATGGCTTGAACTTTGCAAGAACCTCCCGTAATGGGAATATTATCCTGTGTGAGGGCTATATGGACGTCATTGCCATGCATCAGGCCGGATTTACCCAGGCTGTGGCTTCCCTTGGAACGGCTTTTACGCCGGAGCAGGCAAATCTCCTTCGCAGATATACGGACAGTGTACTGATAGCATATGACAGCGATGGTGCCGGGGTGAAGGCGGCTCTTAGAGCAATTGGTATTTTAAAGGAAGCGGGGCTTTCCGGCAAGGTGATTAATATGAAGCCCTACAAGGACCCGGATGAGTTCATGAAGGCAGAAGGAAAGGAAGCCTTTGAGGAGCGTATTGCGGGGGCGGAGAACAGCTTTTTCTTTGAAATCCGCATGTTAGAGCAGGGGTATGACTTAAAGGATCCGGAGGCCAAGACTGAGTTTTATAAGGAGATTGCTAAGAAGCTCTGCGGTTTTTCCGTGGATGTGGAAAGAGAGAATTATTTAGAGGCAATTGCAGAAAAATACAATATCGGACAAGTTAATTTGAAGAAGCTGGTGAACAGCTATGCTGCCCAGACTGGACTTGCAAGGCCTATAACAAGACCCAAATCCGGCGTACAGTCAAAGAATAAGCCGGAGGATGGAGCAAAAAAATCACAGAGACTATTAATTACCTGGATTACCGATGAACCGGGTATTTATAGTAAAATAGAGAAGTACATTTCCCCGGAGGATTTTACCGAGGAATTGTACCGTAAGGTTGCAGAAAGGCTGTTTGCAGATTTGGCAAATGGGAACTATAATCCGGCTGCGATTATCAGTATGTTTACTGACGAAGAGGAGCAGAGGCAGGCCGCAGAATTATTCAATACCAATTTGCCACAGATTAACACGCAAAAGGAGAGGGAGAAGGCCTTTCATGATATTCTCTATGCGGTGAAGAAAAACAGCTATGAATACTTTACCTCACAGCTGGGCGCAGATGTAACCGCACTGAATAAAGTAATTCAGGGAAAGAAGGCTCTTGAGGAGCTGGCAAAAACGCGTATTTCGATTGATTAGCATAGAGTGCATTAGGAGGATGGAAAACCATGGTTATGGATGAAAACACACAGGCAAGATATGAGGAGAAGGTAAAAGAGCTCCTTGCTTTAGGAAAGAAAAAGAAAAATGTATTGGAGTATCAGGAGGTGGCAGATTTCTTTTCGGATATTCCGCTGAGTGAAGAGCAGTTTGAAAAGCTGATTGAGGCTCTGGAGATTTCCGGTATTGACGTGCTTCGTATCACGGAGACCGATGATATTCCGGTGGATGATGAAATCGTTCTTACGGAAGAGGATGAGGTGGATGTGGAGAATAT
>CAZOSU010000371.1:0-2659 GCA_964582515.1 uncultured Acetatifactor sp.
TAACTACTCTGTCACCAATCTTTAATTCACCTGAAGAAATATCTTCAAGACCAGCAATCATACGAAGGGTAGTAGACTTACCACAACCTGAAGGTCCTACGAAGATGATGAACTCCTGATCTGCAATCTCAAGATTAAAATTCTTAACTGCTTCAAAGCCGTTAGGATACACTTTGCAGACATTTTTTAATGATAAACTTGCCATAATTAATTGCTCCTTCCATAATTACGAGTAATCTCTTTTGTTTTTCGAGAAATTCACTTTCTCAACTCTTTTCCTAGTATACCGAAAAAGTCCCTTTTACGCCATACCACTATTCCACAAAAATTTCCCACTTTCTTCGTCAAAATATACATAGCTCCATGAGTGGTATATGTGCACTATTTTTCGGAAATACCTTCCATGGGAGCATCACTGAAAATCTTCTCCCCCGCGTCCTTTTCTGCCACCTTTTCCTGGTGCTCTAAAATCTTCTCTTCCAGCCCTTTGAAGAATTTATTATAGAGCATGGCGGATAAATACACCGGCAGGGACATTCCAAAGAGCAGTACAATGGGTATCGCCTGATAGAAAAATATGCCTGCCACGATAGGAAGTGCATATAAAACAATCATCAGGATGGTCTTCGGAAACTGCAGAATGGACATTGCAAACGCATTCTTAATTGTCTGCAGGGTGGTATTGGTAAATTTTGCCATTGCCGGGAATACAAAGGTAGTGGTAAAAATAACCAACACAAAAACTGCCATCAGCACCACCTTAAACCAATAACCAAGATTCAGCTCATATTCGGTAATCAGCCAGAAATCCGCTACTAAAAACAAAATTGCCACCAGCGCAAACATCCATATAATGGTAGCCTGCTTAAAATTCTCCTTAAATGACTTAAAAAAGCCTCTGGCGATATAACCTTCCTCATTACGTACAATCTTTAAGCAAACATAATGCAGTGCAGTAAATGCCGCTCCTGCGGTAAAAATAGGCAGACAGCAGATGATTGCCAATATGTTCAGAATCATCAAGTCCGCTATTTTGTTCAAAAATGACATCAAAGGTCCGTCTAAATCAAATATTCTCATTCTTTATAAATCCTTTCACCTGTGTATTCCCCACTCCAACGTTACAGTTCACCCACGCCATTGACAAAGGCGGCTTCGCCCCTTTCTTGCTGTTTCATGCTGGCGAATGAACTGTAGCATTAAAAAAATCGTTCCATTGATGTAACCCGGATACCGGAAAACTGCTGTTCCGGTCCCGTTGCGTGAAAGCCGATTCGCCGATAAAAATCCAGTGCATAGGGCGCTGCCTGCACCGTCATGGATTTCTCTCCCTGCTCCACCTTTAAATACTTACAAAGCACATCGAGAAGCTCTCGTCCAATGCCACGTCTGTGATGAGTATCCTTCACAAAAAGGAGGGAGAGATGGTTTCGGTTTCTCACAGAAGCCATCCCCACCACTTTGCCTTCTTCCAAAGCAATCATCATCTGATATTTTCCTTTTAAAAAGGACTGATACAGCTTGTCATCGTTAATAAAATCATAGAAATTGCGGATTCCCTCCGCAGAATAATCTTCACCCTCAAATTTCATAAAGGTGTCCCAGACCATATTCATGGTCGGCCTCCATTCCTGCGGTCTGGCCCATCTGATTTCATAGGGAAATATACCTTCCATACCTTATACTTCTTTCTTTAGCCATGCATGAATATCTTCCATTACTTCATCCTTACAGATATCATTTAAGATTTCGTGTCTGGCATTCTTATACCCCTTGGCTTCCACATTGGTAATACCGTACTGCGCAAAAAGTCCGGGGAGTGCTGTCACTACCTGCCCATAATTGCCCACCGGGTCTTCCTCGCCGGCCACCACATAAAGGGGCAGCTCCTTGGGTACCTTCTCCAGATACTGCGGACTATGGGCTCTGTCCATCAGCTCCATAAGCCCCTTAAATCCATTCATGGTAAAGGTAAAGCCACACATAGGGTCAGCCATATACTTCTGAATCACCCTTTCATCCGAGCTAAACCAGTCCACGCGGGTCTTGGGGTTTGCAATACGGGCATTATAATTCCCAAAAGCCAGATTGTCACAGAATTTGCTCACATGCTTCTCTCCATGCACCTTCGCAATTACATTCATCGCCGCCTTGGAGGCCTTCAGCATTCCAGGAGCCATCACTCCACTGGAAGCAATGATTGCACCCTTAATACCGGTTCCATATCTGCTGATATAGTTTCTGGTAATAAAGGAGCCCATGCTGTGTCCATATATGAAGTAGGGCAAATTGGGGTAAATGCTTTCCGTCATCTTTTTCAGACGGTGTACATCTCGCACCAGTACCGTTGCTGCATCCACCTCACAAAAGTAGCCCTGCAGCTGTCCCTCGCCCACACTCTTGCCATGTCCTAAATGGCTCTCACCGGTGACTACCACGCCGCGGTCTGTCAGAAATTTTGCAAAGGGCTCATATCTCTCAATATGCTCTGCCATTCCATGTACAATCTGAAGCACACACCAAGGTTCTACCTTATCCGGAACATAACGTACCCCATGAAGCTTTGTTTTCTCATCTCTGGATGCATAATAGAATTCCTCTTTTTTCATCCGTAATCCCCCTTTTATCTTTTAAGAATTCAGAGCATCTGTGAAAATCC
>CAZOSU010000372.1:0-2648 GCA_964582515.1 uncultured Acetatifactor sp.
TTTATGATGAGGCTGGAAGGCAGGTCAGTGTGTTAGGGCGTGCCCAGTATATTGACGAGCAGAAAAAGCGAGAAGAAAGGCTGGCACGTAAATCCAGAGAGGATGCCATGACAGGACTTTACAACCAGGCGGTTGTAAAAGAGATTATTCATGACAGACTGCGCATGAATGATTCTTTGGCGGAATCCTATCTGGTTATTTGTGATGTGGACAATTTTAAGAGCATTAATGATGAGCATGGTCATATGTTTGGCGATGCCGTTTTGTGCTTTTTAGCAGAGGAATTAAAGAGACTTTTTGCGGATGAAGTAATCGGTCGTATCGGTGGGGATGAATTTCTGCTTCTGGTAGAGAACCACACCAGAGAGGATATGGATGATAAGCTGCAGGAGCTCAATAGAAATCTGAATTCCAGATATAAGGATAGTGCCGGGAAGATACAGATTTCCGCAAGTATCGGCGTAGCAGCCTTTGACAGGGATGTGAAGGAGTATCAGCTTTTGTTTAAGTGGGCGGATTATTCCCTGTATCAGGTAAAGAGCATGGGTAAGGCCAATTATTATATCAGTAAGGTACATTCCTACAGCGGTTTGCCTGACTCCAGCTATCTGTCTAATAAGATTGAAATGGATGACCGTCGCCGCAATGAGCCGCTGATACGCAATGAAGAGGCGCTGTGCCTTTTCTGTGTGGAGCTTTTGGAAAATGTAAAGGATGTGTCCAGCGCACTGAAAATGATATGCGACAGCATCTGTAATTTCTATGGACTGGATGATATGTTCTGCGTAGAGCATTATGGAGAATGTCAGAATATTACCTATCAGTGGAACAGCACAGGAAAGTATGACATCATGGAGAAGCTTCATAAGGCGGGTATCTATGAGTGGAAGGTCCTTTGTGATGTGACAGACGATGACGGAGTAAAGATTTTCAAGAATGTTCAGGGAAAGGGATTTGATACCGGAGAGGCAAGCTCTGTCATGCTGGTGCTGACAAAGGCATGGAGTAACTGCCGTTACAGCATCGTGTATGCAAGTAATGAAATACGGGATTTTGAAGAAGAGAGGGCGGCGTTGTTCCGCATTTCCCAGTTGATTTTTACCAGACTTCGCCATCATCATATTGAGCAGATGGAGAAAAATCTCCAGGAATATCGGATGAATTTTGATGCTACCACCGGTCTTCCGGCGTACAGTCATTTTGTGAAGCTGGCAGAGGAGTATTTTTCCAACTATGGCTGTAAGGATGCGTACTTTACTTACATGGACTTCTCTAATTTCCAGTATATCAATGAGATGTACGGATACGAGGCGGGGGACGATATTTTAAGGTCTTATGCAGTATGGCTCAAAAAGGAGTTACCCGGCGTGATTGATTTTTCCCGTGTGACCTCCGACCACTTTGTGGGAATCTGCCTGGGTGGGAACGATATGGAGCTGGTGGATGTTATTTATGATGTGACCAGCCGTTTCTGCGAAGAGGTAAATAGTAAGTATGGTATGGCTAATCTGGTGATTTCCACCGGACTTTATAAGATAACCGGGCAGGAGTCCGGCTTGTCCATTATCATGGATTTTGCCAATGAGGCAAGAAAGCATGCCAAGGTGCAGAAGGCATTTTGTCAGGTGGCACTTTATGACAGCACTATCCATGAGCAGAACGAGCAGAAAAAAGCAGTACTCTCCAGTATGGTAAGTGCTTTAAATAACGAGGAGTTTTATGCGTATTTGCAGCCGAAAATCAGTATCGCAACCGGTAAGGTAGTGGGGGCGGAGGCATTGGTGCGCTGGATACGCAAGGACGGAACCATTATTCCACCCCTTCATTTTGTGGATATTTTTGAAGGGAACGGATTTATCACGAAGGTGGACTTTTGTGTACTGGCAAGGGTACTGGCATATCTTCGTGAGGCTCTGGACTGTGGAGAAGAAGTGGTGCCGGTATCGGTGAACTTCTCCCGCAAGCACAATGAATACGAGGAGTTTGTACCCAGCATTTTCAGGTTCCTGCACAGGTATGGTATTCCCGGAGAGCTTTTGGAGGTGGAAATTACGGAATCCGTATTTATGTCCAATCTGGAGAAGCTCAATCACAATATTGAGATGCTTCATGAGGGCGGAGTTACGGTATCCATCGATGATTTTGGAAGTGGCTATTCCTCTCTAAATGTATTATCTTCCGTGACGGCGGATGTGATTAAGCTGGATAAAGAGTTTCTGCATTACATTGACAAGCAGCAGTCCTATGACTTTGTAAAGCATTTAATCGGTCTTATGAAGCATATGGGAGCGCAGGTGCTTGCAGAGGGTGTGGAAACGCAGATGCAGCTGGATATGCTGAAGGAAGCCGGCTGCGATATGGCACAGGGCTATTATTTTGCAAAGCCCATGCCGATAGATGAATTCCGTAGATTTATAAAGGAATTTAACGGAAAGTAATGGAGGTTTAATGAGTATTTACGATACCTTAAATAAAGAACAAAAGGAGGCAGTGGTCCATACAGAAGGGCCACTTCTTCTGTTAGCAGGGGCAGGAAGCGGTAAGACCAGAGTGCTGACCCACCGCATTGCCTACCTGATTGAAGAGCTGGGAGTGAATCCCTGGAATATCATGGCCATTACCTTTACCAACAAGGCGGCACAGGAGAT
>CAZOSU010000373.1:0-2628 GCA_964582515.1 uncultured Acetatifactor sp.
TGCCATTAATGCGGCGAAGAAGGAGCTGGGGGAAGGCATCGTAATTATGAACGTGAAGCAGGTAAAGGCCAGGGGACTCTTTGCCGCTTTTCGTAAAAAGCTGGTAGAAGTAACCGTTGCTCTGGAGGAAGAGAAGGAGCGTACGGCCTTAGCAAAAACGGAACAGATTAATGCGGCGCTTACCACTACTGTCAGTAAGCCGGCGGAGAAGACACTTTCAGATGAGGCCAGAATGATTGAGCAGAAGCTGGAGAATCTGCAAAACCTTTTGGAGAGTCAGATGAAGGCGGCCGAAAAGCAGAGCACTTTGGAGGAAGAGGAGAAGGCCGTAGAAAAGGAAGGTGTAGCAGTGCTGACGGAGGCGGACTTCGAGGACAGCGAGCTGACCAGATATACCAAGCTTATTTATAATACTTTGATTGACAATGAAGTGGATGAAAAATATGCCAACCAGCTTATAAGCGAAATGGAGAAGGTATATAAGCAGAATCTCCCCATTGACAATGTGCTTGCCGGCATATATCAGAGAATGATTTTAAAGCTTGGAAAGCCCACGCCCATAGCTCCGGCTTCGGAGGGCCCCAGAGTTGTGCTTTTCATGGGTCCCACAGGGGTAGGAAAGACGACTACCATTGCGAAGCTGGCCAGCCGGTATATCGTGGAAGAGAAAAAAAGAGTAGCACTCCTTACGGCAGATACCTATCGTATTGCTGCGGCAGAGCAGTTAAATACCTATGCAACCATTTTGCAGGTGCCGTTCCGCATCATCTATACAAAGGATGAGCTTGTGGATGCAGTGAAATATTATAATGACTTTGACTATATATTTGTGGATACGGCAGGTCATTCACATCAGAACACGGAGCAGATTCAGGCCATGAAGGAACTGATAGCGGCAGTGGAAAACATAGCGGAGAAGCAGACCTATCTGGTGCTCAGCGCCACTACTAAGTACAGTGACCTTCGCAAAATTGCAGACAAGTACAGTGCCATTACCAATTATCACCTGATTTTCACCAAGGTAGATGAGACCTTCTGTTTGGGAAGCATGTATAATCTTAAAATGCATACGGGCGCATCCATTGCTTATGTTACAAGCGGGCAGAATGTACCGGATGATATTGAGACCTTTAACCCCCAGAGCACGGTAAAGCAGCTTCTGGGCGGAAATTTGTGTAAGGAGGCTTGAGGATGGACCAGGCAAGTCAATTAAGAGTAATTAAGGCCAATCAGCTTAACAAGCCTCTGGCCCGCGTACTGACAGTAACCAGTGGAAAGGGTGGTGTGGGTAAATCAAATACCTCCATTAATCTGGCGATTCAGTTCCGCAAGATGGGGAAGCGGGTGGTGATTTTGGACGCTGATTTTGGTCTGGCAAATATTGAGATTATGTTCGGCTGCATGCCTAAGCATAATCTGTGCGATTTGATTTATCAGGGCAAAAGCATTCAGGATATCATTACCAAGGGGCCTATGGATGTAGGCTTCATTTCCGGTGGTTCGGGAATTTCGGGAATGTCCAATTTGAATGTGGAGCAGCTTAACTATATTATCAATAATCTGGCAGAGCTGGATGCCTTCGCAGACATTATCATTATTGATACCGGCGCAGGAATCTCTGATGCGGTGCTGGAATTTTTGGTGGCCAGTGAGGAAATTTTACTGGTAACCACTCCGGAACCCACTTCTATTACCGATTCCTATTCCCTGTTAAAGGCCTTACATCGGCATCCTAAGTATAATCCTGAGGTTACGGCAGTAAAAATGATTGCCAACCGTGTGGAAAGAGAGGAAGATGGGAAGACTTTATATAATAAGCTGGATTTGGTTGTGAAAAAGTATTTGAAAATGCCGTTTGAGTATCTTGGGGGAGTGCCTAATGACGATAAGCTGGTGAAGGCGGTAATGCAGCAGACACCGGTGTCTATGATGTTCCCAAACGCCAAGGCCAGCTGTGCATATGAGAATATTGTAAACAAGCTGATGAATAAGGAAGAGGTGGCTAAGACCCCCAAGCGTGGTATGGCTGCTTTCTTTTCCCATATTATCGCCAATAAAAACAGATCCTAAGGTGGGGGTAGAAAGAATATGTTATCTAAGTTTTTGAGACCGGGAGACAGAATCGAATTACAGATGGTGGAGCGTCATAAGAAGGACGAGGAAAGTGCGCGGGTATTTGTAAGTGAAATCCATGAGATTCTTTCCGAGGATCAGATGGAAATCGTTATGCCCATGGAGAAAACCAAGCTGATATTGTTACCGGTGGATGTGGAATATGACCTGACTATTTATGCGCAGCATGGATTGTTCCAGTGTTTTGCCAGAGTAATTGACAGATATAAGAGCAATAATGTGTATATTCTGGTGGTGGAGCTGACCACCAATTTAAGAAAGCATCAGCGCAGAGAGTATTACAGATACAGTTGCGCATTGGATATGAGCAGCCGTGAGCTGGAAGAAAATGAAATCAAGGCAGTGGAGCTGAAGGAGCCGTTTTTGCTTACACCGGGACTTCCCATTAAGCGTAGCGTAATCGTGGATATCAGCGGTGGTGGTCTTCGTTTTGTGTCAGAGCAGAAATATGAACCGGAAAGTCTGATTTACTGCAGCTACAGTCTTTTACAAAGC
>CAZOSU010000374.1:0-2617 GCA_964582515.1 uncultured Acetatifactor sp.
CTGCGGCAGTGGGACCTTCCCCATCGAAGCGGCTATGATGGCGGCAAATATTGCGCCGGGCATGAATCGTAGCTTTACTGCGGAAAACTGGGGACATATTGTAGAAAAATCCAATTGGTATGACGCCATGGATGAGGCACGGGAAATGATGGATTTATCTGTGGAAACGGACATTCAGGGCTTTGATATTGATGACGGAATGGTGACTATCGCAAGACAGAATGCTAAGCTGGCAGGTGTGGATAAGCTGATTCATTTTCAGAGAAGAAGCGTGGCGGACCTAAGCCACCCTAAGAAATATGGTTTTATCATCACCAATCCGCCCTACGGTGAGCGTTTGGAGGAGAAGGCGGCTCTGCCGGCACTATACAAGACCATCGGTGAAAGATACCGCAAGCTGGATGGCTGGAGCATGTATCTTATCACTGCCTATGAGCAGGCAGAAAGCGATATCGGACGCAAGGCGGACAAGAATCGCAAAATATATAACGGTATGATGAAGACCTATTATTATCAGTTTATGGGTCCCAAGCCACCGAAGAAGAATGGATAGTAGTATGAAGAAAAAGAAAAAAAGAACAGCCACCCTTATTGTGGTGATACTCCTGTGCCTTACTTGTACGGTACTGTTAGCATGCTTGGCTACATGGAGAAGCGGGCAGGTGCAGCAGGTGCAAAATAGCCATGTAGCTGTTTCTGAGAGAAGTCAGCAAGTGGAATACAATTTTTTCTGGAATGGTGATGAGACACTGCTTACCAGGGCGGATGTGGTAGTGTTGGATGTACGCTACGATGAAACGGATAAGGATATTCTGTGTCAGCTTGCCCAGCTTTTGGAGGAAAAGCTGAAGAAGAAGGGGATTCAGCCCATTTTTCTGGGAACAGAGACGGACAGTGAGCTGCGTAGCAGGCTGTTACTTTGTGATGAAATGGATTTATATATAGGCTTGTGTGTAGGAAATGACGACGCTGAGGTGATGGGGACATTGTGTTATTACAATGATGCCTATTATGTGCCGGAATATAATAATGTGTGGCTCTGCGACAGACTCCTGCAGAATGTGGTTACTAATATCAGTGGCAGGGCTCTGGGCATGGAGGTATGTCAGGAACGGGATCTTATGGTAGGACTGGAGGTTCCGGCAGCACTTTTGCAGATTGGTTATGAGACCAATGCGCAGGAGGCTGCGCTTCTTCGAGAGAAGGAATATCTGGAGCTTATTGCTGCCGGAATCGTGAAAGCTGTGGAGGAATATTATGAAGATAGATAAGATTGTATTTGCTACGGGAAATGCAGGTAAGGTGAAGGAAATACAGATGATTCTGGCAGACCTTGGTGCAGAGGTGATATCCATGAAAGAGGCCGGTATTTCCATTGATATTGTGGAGAATGGCGTTACATATGAAGAAAATGCGCTGATTAAGGCAAGGGCTGTGGCGAAATGCACCGATGCTATTGTTATGGCGGATGATTCCGGTCTGGAGATTGACTATTTAAATAAAGAGCCAGGTGTCATGTCTGCAAGATATATGGGAGAGGATACCTCCTATAGAATTAAGAATGCCAATCTTATGGGTCGTCTGGAGGGCGTGGAGGATGAGAAGCGTACAGCCAGGTTTGTGTGTGCCATTGCGGCAGTCCTTCCCACAGGCAAGGAATTCTGCGTGCGTGGTACCATCGAAGGGCGTATAGGGTATGAAGAAAAGGGAGAGAATGGCTTTGGCTATGATCCCATTTTCTATGTGCCGGAATTTGGTAAGACTACCGCAGAGCTTTCTGAGGAAGAGAAAAATCTGGTGAGTCACAGAGGAAAAGCGCTGGAAAAGATGAAAGAGATTCTGAAGAGCTATGAAGATATTGATTGTTAGTGATACCCATCGTAAAAATGATAATTATTTCAAACTGGTGGAGAGAGTGCATCCGGATATGGTGATTCATTGTGGTGACAGTGAAGGCAGTGAATATGCTCTTTCTCAGTCTGCGGGTTGTCCGGTACAGATTGTTATGGGAAATAATGACTTTTTCTGCGATTTGCCAAGGGAGCTGGAATTTGTGGTTGAAGGTGTAAAGGTATGGGTGACCCACGGACACAATTATTATGTTTCCATGAATTTGGAAACCTTGAAAAGTGAAGCCAGACACAGGGGGGTGGATGTAGTCATGTTTGGGCATACCCACAGGCCCTTTTTGGAGATTACAGAGGATTTGGTGGTGCTGAATCCCGGCAGCTTATCCTATCCCCGTCAGGAGGGGCGAAAAGCAACCTATGCCATGATGGAGATTGATAAACAGGGCAAAGTGCACTATTGGTTGAAGGATATGTAATCTGTTTTGTACCTATTTTCAGATAAATAAAAAAAATGGAAAAATTTCAGAAAAAGTGCTTGACATATGTAAGTGTGCGAGATATAATCAATTTTGTTCTTCGGTGATACGTTTGTTAAAGTACGCCGAATGCGTATATCGGGGTGTGGCTCAGCTTGGCTAGAGCACCTGCTTTGGGAGCAGGGGGTCGCAGGTTCGAATCCTGTCACCCCGATTTATTTTATGAATTTTTTTAGTATGCGGGTGTAGTTCAATGGTAGAACACCAGCCTTCCAAGCTGGATACGTGGGT
>CAZOSU010000375.1:0-2615 GCA_964582515.1 uncultured Acetatifactor sp.
ATGAAGGAACAATTTACGATTGCCGGAAAAGAGGATTTGAGGAGCTGGAAAAGCAGGAGAATTTCCTAGAGAATAAAGTGATTCTCGGCAGTTATGATGAAGAGTGGTCTCTTAGAAAAGTTCTTCGCCGATTTATCTGGCACGACCGCATCCATGGAAAAGCCATGTACCGTATGGCGGTGAAAACCTTTGGAGAGGGAAGCTGCAAGGATGTGTTCCGGTTTGAGGGATAGAAAATCCTTGTAACTGTGGCGCAGATTATCCACGGATGCAGGGCGGTTTTATCAGCAGATAGAGCGTAGATTATTTACGCTTTCCTCTTTGAGAAACTTGGCTTTTTATTAATTCTGATTTTTGCAATGCAGACCACAGAGGATATCGAAAGATGGATTGCACAAATTAAGCAGCCGGAGCAAGATTCTGTCCTGGCATTGACAGAATTTCAGAAATTCCGCACCCCTATCATGATACATTGTTCGAAAAAGGAAAGGACATGTTGAGTGATGATAGAAGTGAAGGAAGTGGGTGCTAAGTACTATCAGTCATATGTAGGGAAGAAGTGTACCATTGAGATGTGTCATTGGAATGATGGCATTTGCGATGCCTATCTGATAGGGCAGGATAAGGAATTTGTTTTCTATTATTCCGTGGAGAAGAAGTGTAAAAAGGTGGGGGCTTTGGCCAAGCAATATATACAGCGGATAGCCTTGGAGGAGGATACGAAGGAAATGCCGGAGGATATGGACTTTTACATGAATCCCAGCCGATACTTTTTTAGGAATCGTCTGGTAAATGTATATCTGAACGAAAGGCATTTTTTCAGTGGAATATTCGGAAAGGAAACGGAGATTCTGGGGGCATTTCTGGGAGATATGAACGAGGAATACATCACAATTTTACCGGGGCAGCAGATTGAAATGAAGGAGATTGCCAAGATAGAGACCCGTGTAAAGTAGGGAAGAGGACAAATGAGTAAAAAATTTTTAGTAACTGCCTTTCGGGGCAGCAGTGGTGAGTCATTCATCAGAGATTGGGGCGAATACACAAAAATCATACTTCCCAATGATAAAATCAGAGCTTCAGAAATACTGGCGGGTGCCATGAAGAAAGAAGCCTTTGATTATATCATCAGTATCGGTCAGAAGCCGAAGCTTAGGGATAAGGTTTATGTCGAGACTACCGGACGGCAGGGGGAAATAAGTGTAAAAACAGATTTCTCCCTGCCATTTTTCATTTAATCCTCCCTGTAAAACTTACTGCGCCATTTAATCGCTTCATCCCGGTATTTGGTGGCTGTGTCCATTAGCTGGTTGTACTGGAGCTTGGCGCTTTCAATCATCCGGTTCTTTTGATAGAGCTCCGTTTTCATGGAGGAAAGTTGTGCGGAGAGACCGGCTTCTACCTTGGCAAGCCGGGTTGTGTATTCCTTTTCCAGAGCTTTCATTTGGGCTGAATGCTCCGTTTCCAGTTGCGCGAGCTGCCTGGATAGCTTGCTTTCAAAGCAGGACAGGCTTTCCACGGAGCAGTCATTATGTATGTAAGAGATTTGCTCCTGTTCATCGGATTCTATTGCTAGAAGGAGTCCGCCCTTTAGGGGAAGGAAGTGAAGCACAGGCTGGGTGGCAAAGCTATGGGGAAGCAGCACCCTATAATCCTGGGCAAAGGGGCAGAGGCTTTTGATAACATAGGAATCATCCAGCGGATTTTTCACAAGATAAAAGAGTATCAATTGGTTATTTAATACGGTCAGATGTGGCTTTGAGCAGTCGGGAGTATCCTGGCTGCTTAATTTGTATAAAATATTTAAGTCCGTAATACTGCGGAGGATGATGTCCTGCTTTTGATTTTGATAAGAAAAATACAGGGTTTTGTCAAGAATGGTATCGGTCATATCAGAGGCATAGTCATTGCATAAAATGATGGCACGCTCCATACCTTCGCCGGAGCCGTTTCTTAAGTAAATATGAGAATCGGTGGTATAGAGGAAAAGATTTTTCTGAGAATCAAGAGAGTAGATACTGCTCATGAAAAGATACCTGCTTTCATAGTGTGGTATTGCACACGACTTAAAATATGTATACGGGCGAAAGGATTGTTTTATGTAAAAAAAACGGGTCATTTTGAACCTTCCCTTAAAATGAGCATATAATATAAAAAAGATATAAGAAAGTCGGACATTTATGGCAAGAAATAGAGCATCAAGATGTGGCTGTAAAACCCGCATTGCAAGTAATGTGGTACAGAACTTAAAGCAGGATTGCAATGGGGAATGTACCAATCCGATTATGGAATCGCCGGAAGTTTTAAACATTTTGGCACCACTGATTTATGATGAAATTGGAATTAATTTATGTACCACTGTAATATTGGGAGAGGATATCCCGACGACCTATCCCACAGCAGTAGCTGCCAGAGCACAGGTGCTGGGTATGGATTTCACCTATGGAGAGGATAATGTTGAGATTGAAGAAATCGCAGGCAGACCAAACTGTTATCTGGTTACCTTGACCAATATCACCGTATCCTTTGCTGTTCGCTTGTATGACAGCGCATGCAGACTGGTAGGAACAGTGTTCCCTACCGCAGTATATCTGCCTTCTGATACCACCGGAGAG
>CAZOSU010000376.1:0-2611 GCA_964582515.1 uncultured Acetatifactor sp.
TGTTGTGTCACCACCTTCGGCTGCCAGATGAACGCCAGAGACAGCGAAAAATTGGTGGGTATTTTAGAATTGGTGGGATATGAAATCACTGAGGATGAGAATGCGGATTTTGTGATTTACAATACCTGCACTGTCAGGGATAATGCCAACCAGAAGGTATATGGACGTCTGGGAGTATTGCAGAATTATAAGAAAAAGAATCCAAATATGAAGATTGCTCTCTGTGGCTGTATGATGCAGGAGCCTTCTGTGATTGAAAAAATCAAAAAGAGCTATCGGTTTGTGGATTTGATTTTTGGTACCCATAATATCTTTAAGTTTGCCGAGCTTTTATGCGGACTTTTTGAAAAAGAGGGGATGCTCATTGATATCTGGGAGGATACGGACAAAATCGTTGAGGATTTGCCTGTGGAGAGAAAGTATCCGTTTAAGTCCGGTATCAATATCATGTTTGGCTGTAATAATTTCTGCAGCTATTGCATCGTGCCCTATGTAAGAGGACGGGAGCGCAGCAGAAATCCTAAGGATATTATCAGAGAGATTGAGAAGCTGGTAGAAGAGGGCGTAGTGGAGATTATGCTTTTAGGGCAGAATGTAAACTCCTACGGAAAGAATCTTAAGGAACCCATGACCTTTGCACAGCTCCTTGTGGAAATCGAGAAAATTGAGGGACTAAAGAGAATTCGTTTCATGACCTCCCATCCAAAGGATTTGTCCGATGAGCTGATTGAGGTGATGAAAAACAGCAGGAAAATCTGTAAGCATCTTCATCTGCCGGTGCAGGCAGGCTCCACAAGGATTTTGACAGCCATGAATCGTCGTTATACCAAGGAGCAGTATCTGGAGCTTGCGCTTAAGATTCGCCGGGAGATTCCGGATATAGCCATTACTACGGACATTATCGTAGGTTTTCCGGGAGAGACCTTAGAGGATGTACAGGAGACCATTGATGTGATTGAAAAGGTACAGTATGACAATGCTTTTACCTTTATTTATTCCAAGCGTACCGGTACACCTGCTGCCGCCATGGAGAATCAGGTGCCGGAGGAGGTGGTAAAGGAGGGCTTTGATAAGGTCTTAAAATGTGTACAGGAAACTGCCAGAAAGCAGGTATTAAAGTATGAGGGCATGGTAATGGATGCTTTGGTAGAGGAGATAAATGAGCATGATTCCAGCCTTGTGACGGGCAGACTTTCCAACAATACCATTGTTCATTTCCCGGGAGATGCCTCCCTGATTGGAAAGCTTGTGGATGTCAAGCTGGAGGAGTGCCACGGATTCTATTACCTTGGACATATGGTGTAAAACAGGATATTTGTCAAAATGTACAGAAAAAGCTTTGCAAAGGCGTAATTTTTCAAAAAATGCCGATTGCAAGGCTTTTCTTTTTGGATTATGATGATAGATAGTTAAGGAATGGCAAAGAAACGGTAAAGATTCTTTGACTTTATGAGAGCGGGAGACACGAAAGAAAATGGAACGATTGGAACCAAAGTTTTTCTACACTATCACACATTATAGTAAAGAGCAGTTTGTGAAGGATTTAATATCCGGCATTATTGTTGCCATTATTGCATTGCCCTTAAACATTGCCTTTGCCCTTGGCGCAGGAGTTTCTGCGGAGAAGGGTATTTATGCGGCTATCATAGCCAGCATTATCTGCGGTCTTTTCGGCGGAAGCCGTGTACAGATTTCCGGTCCCACCGGGGCTTTTATCGTAATTACCCAGTCCGTCATAGCCCAGTATGGTCTGGATGGTCTGGCAGTGGCCATGATAATTGCGGGAATTATCCTGATTTTTCTGGGACTTTTCCGCTTGGGCAGATTGATTAAATTTATTCCAGCACCCATTACCACCGGCTTTACCGCCGGTATCGGTGTGACTATTTTTACTCTGGAGGTGAAGGATTTTCTGGGACTTTCACCGGAAACCATGCCTACCAAGTTTTTGGAAAAATGGGAATATTACTTATCAAGCCTTGATGAGGCGAATATGCAGTCCATACTTTTGGCGCTGGTGTGTATTGTGATTTTAGTTATCTGGCCCAAAATCAACCAGAAGATTCCTAATTCTTTGGTTGCCATTGTGGTAGGTACGGTAGCTGCACAGCTCTTAAATCTGGACGTAAAGCTCCTTGGAGAGATTCCGAAGTCTTTGGGGGCACCGGTGCTCCCAAGCACTAATTTCCAGATGATTATTGATTTGGTGTCTCCGGGCTTTACCATCGCCATTCTCATTGCCATGCAGGCGTTGTTATCGACAGTGGTTACCGATGGTCTGATTAACAGTAGAAGCAATTCCAATATGGAGCTGATTGCGCAGGGAGCGGCAAACATCGTGCTGGCCTTCTTTGGATGCATTCCCACTACCGGTGGTGTTGCCAGAGGGGTGCAGAGTGCTAAAAATGGTGCCAGAACTCCTATTGCTGCAGTGGTACATTCCATTATGCTGTTTGTGTTCCTGATTGCGCTAATGCCGTTGATAAAGCTGGTTCCTCTTCCGGTGCTGGCCGCAATTCTTATGGTTGTATCCTATAACATGCTGAATGTGAAGGTATGGATTAGTTACCTTAAGGCTCCCAAGAGTGATTTTGCGGTACTGATTGCTTCC
>CAZOSU010000377.1:0-2552 GCA_964582515.1 uncultured Acetatifactor sp.
GCATTGCGCTGATCGATACGGACAGTGTGCGCCCAAGGCTGAAATATGTCTTTGATATATCGGATGTACATAAGGCTAGGCGGATCGGGCGTGACCCTTACCTGTGGGAACTGCGTGAGGAGCATAAGGGAACAGTGCTTGCACAGCTTGAAAAAACCTATGGCGCTACGAATGAGCGGATGCCCTTTGAGGAAAGGCTCATGGAGATTGCTGGCCGGATCGCTTCAGATTATTATGAGGAATTATTGCCGGAACTGTCCTATGTGAAGGAGGGGAGTTTCCTGGAGGAACTGGATGAGTTAAACCTTGCTGTCCGGCTCCGGGTATAAAGTTATAATTAATTATGTACATTAAATATTAAATAAGAATGTACAAATGTTATGATAGATGAGCTAAAGGAGGAGCTCACAATGATACTTAAGAATCAAATCATAACAGATATTAAAATAGACAATGTTAACGACCTGTACAAATTAAAACCATTTTGGGAGGATGGAACATTGAAGATCAATAAAAGTCAAATCGCAAGAGAATTGGAGGTTGATAGACGTACCGTAGATAAATATATAAACGGATATACAAAACCCAAAACAAGGAACTGTAATGACTGCATCACACCGTTTTATGACATAATAGCGGAATTGTTATCAGATCAAAATCAGCAGGTATTTTATTACCGGAGAGTATTATGGCAGTATCTCGTTGATAATTATGGTTTCACCGGTGTTTACTGTAACTTTTGCCATTATCTTAGAAGATATCCCGAATTCGATTCTTATTTCAGAAAAAATAAATCGTCTAACAAAGATAAGGTAACAATACGATACGAAACAGATATGGGAAAACAGGCACAATTAGACTGGAAGGAATCCATTCCATTTATTCTTTCTTCCGGTGAAAGTGTAGATATAAATATTTTTGTATTGCTTCTTTCGTATTCCAGATTTCGTATTTACAGGGTTTCTCTAACAAAAACGCAAGAGATACTATTTTCATTCCTGGATGATGCCTTTGAGAGTTTTGGTGGTGTTCCGGATGAAATTGTCACGGATAACATGAAAACAGTTATGGATGAAGCACGAACTGACTATTTCGAAGGAAAAGTAAATAACAGATTTCAACAATTCGCTAACGATTACGGTTTTAAGGTTCAGCCTTGTATTGCCGGTCGCCCAAAAACCAAAGCCAAGGTAGAGGCTCCAATGAAAATTCTTGATGAAATACGAGCTTATAATGGAAAATTAAATTATCGTGAACTGGCAGAGTTGGTAACCAGAATTAATAATCGTGTCAACTCTCAGATAAATCAGGGTAGCGGTAGAATTCCATTGATGTATTTTAACAAAGAAAAAGCTTTCTTACACAGCCTGCCAGCTGATACTGTAAGAAAGCCTTATCAAATCACCACAAATACTGTAAAAATCAATCATTCAAGCATGTTTCATTATAAAGGATGCCAATACTCTGTACCACCAGAGTATGTAGGAAAAATTGTTTCTTTACAAGTATATGATGGTTATATACACGTGTATTGTAACACAAAATTTATAACCATTCATCAAATAAGTTCAAAAAAATTAAATTATATTTCTGACCATTATACTGCAATAGCAAGAAAATCCCATGTTTTCAAGGAAGAACATATAATGGACAGAGCAAAAGAAAATCTTAAAATTATAGGAAAGGTTTATGATTATGAGTAACAGTACATACAATCAGCTGACAACCAATCTGGATGTGCTTAAATTAACACAAATGAAACTGCACCTGGATGAAATCAGAGACTTTGTGACAACAAATAGTTTGTCTTTCACGGAAGGATTATTAAAACTTAGTAATTATGAAGTTGATTTCAAAGAACAGAATGCTTCGAGAACAATGATAAAAGCCGCATCATTTCCATTTATAAAAGAGCTTAAAGATTATGACTTTAGCTTTCAGCCAAGTGTGAACGAACAGCAAATGCGTGAATTATGCAGCCTGGGTTTTCTGGAAAAAAGTGAGAATATCGTATTTTTAGGACCAAGTGGTGTAGGAAAAACCCACCTTGCAACATCAATCGGAGTTGCTGCGGCAAAAAAACATGTCAGTACATATTTTATCAAATGCAATGATTTGCTCCAACAACTAAAGCGGGCAAAACTTGAAAACCGTCTTGATGCCCGATTGAAGCACTTTAGCAAATATCGTCTGCTTGTTATTGATGAATTAGGGTATTTACCGATTAACAAAGAGGACTCAAACCTATTTTTTCAGCTTATAGATATGCGTTATGAGAAAAAGAGTACAATACTGACAACAAATATGAATTTCAATGAATGGGATGGTGTATTTTATGATGCAGTTGTTGCAAATGCCATAATGGACAGAGTACTTCATCATGCACACGTAATACCCATATCAGGAAAGTCATACAGATTAAAAGATCATTTAAAACAAACAGATTAATTGTACATTTTTATATAATATTTTTTGTACATTAAGTCTTGACATTTTATACATAGCAGGTGGTTTATTTTTAGTTTGCCCGCCATGGGCGGGCTCTAATGGGT
>CAZOSU010000378.1:0-383 GCA_964582515.1 uncultured Acetatifactor sp.
CACATCTCCAGCAGTGAGGATAGCTATGCTCAAACTTAGGCGCTTCAAAGAGTAAGCCCTTGGCATCTAAGTCCTTTAAAATCATGGGGTCTGCATCCTTTACGAACACACCTGCGTAAGCGGTCTCCTCGGTCATTTCGCCGTTGCCGTTTACCAGCTGTACGAAAGGAAGGTCATAGATACGACCTACATTTGCATCATCCTCACCAAAAGCAGGTGCAATATGTACAACACCGGTACCATCGGTAAGTGTTACGTAATTGTCACAGGTTACAAAGTGCGCCTTCTTGTTCTGCTTCTTGCAGATATCTACTGCGCAGTCAAATAATGGCTCATATTCCTTATATTCTAAGTCCTTACCTACATATCTCTCCAATACCTCA
>CAZOSU010000378.1:393-2552 GCA_964582515.1 uncultured Acetatifactor sp.
AGCAGGCTTGGCTTCTACACCGTTCTCCTCGTCTGCCTTTACTGCCAGCTTTCCTAAAACAGTGTCAAGAAGTGCTTCTGCCATATAATAGGTATAGCCGTCCGCAGCCTTAACCTTGGCATACTTCTCTACCGGGTTCACACAAAGTGCCACATTGGAAGGTAAGGTCCAGGGTGTGGTAGTCCATGCTAAGATGTACGCATCCTCATCCTTTACCTTAAAGCGTGCGATAGCGGAACGTTCCTTCACATCCTTATAGCCCTGGGCTACCTCTGCGGAGGATAAAGGAGTACCACAACGTGGGCAGTAAGGAACAATCTTAAAGCCCTTATATAATAATCCCTTGTCCCAAATCTGGCGAAGTGCCCACCACTCGGACTCAATATAGTCATCATGATAGGTTACATATGGGTCATCCATATCTGCCCAGAAACCAACGGTGCCGGAGAAATCCTCCCACATTCCCTTGTATTTCCACACACTTTCCTTACACTTAGAGATGAAGGGCTCTAAGCCATATGCTTCAATCTGGTCCTTGCCATTGATGCCAAGGAGCTTTTCCACCTCAATCTCTACCGGAAGACCATGGGTATCCCAGCCTGCTTTTCTGGGAACCATGCACCCCTTCATGGTACGGTATCTGGGAATCATATCCTTGATAACACGAGTCAGCACATGACCGATATGTGGCTTACCATTTGCAGTGGGCGGACCATCATAAAAGGTATAGGTCTCGCCTTCTTTGTTATTTTCCATGCTCTTACGGAAAATATCATTGTCTTTCCAGAACTTTTCAATCTGTTTTTCTCTCTCTACGAAATTCAAATCAGTAGAAACCTTGTTATACATTTTTCCTTTTCCTTTCTATAAATTTGTGGTAACTATTCAAAGCCCCCTTCGCAAAATCGCCTCTGCAAGGCTTTCCTTCTGCTCCCGAATGGCTTCTCGTCATAAATTTTCAAAAAATGTCCCTTCATGCAACCATGATGCCCCATTTATTGAAAATCAAGTTACAATTTGTGATAAAAAAAGAAAACCCCGTCCGTAAAAGGACGAGGCTGTTATGCTCGCAATACCACCTAATACGCATACTCCCTGTCACACAGGTTCATATGTTTCCGGGTAACGGCCAGACTCCGGCAATCCCTACTATGTTTCAGAATCGCAGCTCGGAAGTGATTTTCTGCATCCCTCTACTACTACCGGTTCCCACCTGCTCCGGCTCTCTGTGACCTTCAAAAAATGCATACTGTCTTCGTCTTTGCTTTTTATCACATTTTCTTGATTATAAAACCACCAAATTCCTTTGTCAAGTCTAAGGAAAGAGAGTATAATAAATTTGCTAATTTTTTTCAAAAGGAGAAATTTTATGAGTACACAGAACCTAACGCTTCTTACAGATCTTTATGAATTAACCATGATGCAGGGTTATTTTAAAAATAAAGACATGAACGAAACCGTTATTTTTGACGCATTTTACCGCAACAATCCCTGTGGTGGCGGCTATGCCATCTGCGCAGGCTTAGAGCAGGTAATAGACTATATTAAGAATCTGCATTTTTCTGCGGAGGACATTGAATATCTTCGCAGCCTGAAAGTATTTGAAGAGGACTTCCTTGCATACCTTAAGGATTTCTCTTTCTCCGGTGACATATATGCTATTCCGGAAGGAAGTGTAATGTTCCCCAGAGAACCCATGATAAAAATTATTGCACCCATTATGGAAGCCCAATTAATCGAGACTGCCGTTTTAAATATTATTAACCACCAGAGTCTGATTGCTACCAAGGCTTCCAGAGTATGCTTTGCGGCCCGGGGGGACGGAATCATGGAGTTTGGTCTGCGCCGCGCCCAGGGTCCGGATGCCGGTGTCTATGGTGCCCGTGCGGCCATGATAGCCGGATGTGTGGGTACCTCCAATGTACTTGCCGGTCAGCTCTTTGATGTACCGGTAAGGGGCACACACGCCCATAGCTGGATTATGAGCTTCCCGGATGAATACACCGCATTTAAAACCTATGCAGGCATGTACCCCAGCGCGTGCATCCTTTTAGTGGATACATATGATACCTTAAAATCCGGCGTTCCCAATGCCATCAAGGTGTTTACTGAAATGCGTCAGGCAGGTATTCCTCTTACCAATTACGGCATCCGTCTGG
>CAZOSU010000379.1:0-2532 GCA_964582515.1 uncultured Acetatifactor sp.
AAAATTACTCCTAAGGGAATGGTGCAAATCTATTTAAAACAGGATATACCATATGAGGTTTTGAAACAGATATTTGCAGAAACCTTAGCGTAACAATTTTCAGATTTGAAAACGGAGGAATACAGAACATGAGACTGGACGGTTTCGGCTTGTTTGTAGAGGATATGGCAAAGATGATTCGCTTTTACAGGGATGTGCTGGGCTTTGAAATCAAGGAGGGGGAGGATGCCTCTAACGTGTATCTGATAAAGGACGGCACATTATTTCTTCTTTACGGGAGAGAGGATTTTGAGAAGATGACAAGTCGCAAATACGAATATGTAAGGGGACTAAATGGTCATGCAGAGATTGCCCTTTATGTGGATACCTATGAAGAGGTGGATGAGGAATATGCCAAAGCCATTAGTAAGGGAGCGACTTCGGTTTTAGAGCCGGAAACAGAGCCCTGGGGGCAGAGAACCTGCTTTATTGCAGACCCGGAGGGGAATCTGATTGAAATAGGTTCCTTCAATAAACCATTTAACAGATAGAGCCAGACGCTAAGACGCAGAGCAGATAAAAGCTGTAACAATTACAGTTTATCTGCTCTGCTTTCATTTTGGGGCAGGTAGACAGTATCCTTTTCTAAAAGACATTGCCTGCGGTACTGACTGGGCGTCAGACCGGTCTTTTTCTTAAATTGTGCGGAAAGGTATTCGCCGTGACAATAGCCGGTTTCGTGGGCGATGTCCATAACAGATTTATTTGTGGTGGATAATAAAATTTGTACATGGCGAAGCTGGATATTATTTATATAGGTGCTATAGGTCATTCCCAGCTGGGAGCGAAATAAGCGGGAAAAATATCCGGCAGAGAAGCCTGTATAATGTGCAACTTCCTCCATGGAGGGCTGCTCCTTGTAGTGGTCCTCCATATATACAATGGCGTTCATAATGGGAGGAGAAAGGGGCTTTGGATTCATGGAAAGCTCCCCCGGAAGATGCTCTTCAATAATGGTGGTAAAAAGCCTGAAAAGCATACCTTGAAGAATGAACTCCTTATAGGGAGTATCCTTTTGGTATTCTTCATAGATATCAAAAAACATTTGCTTTAGCTTTTCCTGTGATTTTGGGGAAAAGTGATAAACATAGGTTTCATACAGTCTTGTGAAAACGGGCTGACCCACCGCCTGAATAAAAGGCTTTACAAATTCCGGGGAGAACTTAATCATGATTCTCTCATAGGGCTCATTATATTTTGCCAGAGTACGGTGAAGAATATAGGGGGGAAGCAGTGCCACATCCCCCACCTGATAGGAATAGGAATACAGGGGAGTGACGGTGCGGCGACGACCCTGAAGGGTGAAGCCGATATTGTAATGGTCTGTGGCCATTTGCAGAGAATCCATAAGGTAGGGTTCTTTCATGTGGATGTGAGTTACAACGATTTGTTGACCCTGGGGCAATGGTGTAGGCATGTGAAATCCTCCTTTGTATTATTCAAGTATGTCATAAAATCTCAAATTTAACAAGGAATACATGATGATTACAACTGAAAAACTGCATTATTATTACTATAATGAAGGAGATAGATGAGAAGGGGGGAATTGTATGGACGGTAATCAGTGGATTTTATGTCCGGTCTGTAACAGCAAAACAAGGATACAGATACGAAAAGAGACAGAGCTTAGATTTTTTCCTCTTTTTTGTCCAAAGTGCAAAAGGGAGACAGTGATTCATGTGAAGGAGCAGAAGGTTTCTGTGATAGAGGAGAAAGTGAATAGGGTTTAAGAATCCAGACGCTTAGACGCAGCGAAGTGTAGGTGCAAAGCCGATGGACATATAGGAGAATATGTTTGTCGGCTTTTTAAAATACGGAAAGAGGTGATTGATTTGCGGGAGAATCCTGTTTTGATAGAAAATGAAAAGCAGGCAAATAAAACAGTGGCGAAGGTTATGGGAACTACCTTTGCAATTTTTACAATAGTATATTTATTGAATGTATCTGGTGTTTTTGTAATAAAAGACAGTATTATGATACCGTCGTATGTGTGTAGCAGTGTATTGCTTTTGCTGCCACTGGTACTTACCTATTTGTTGAAAATCGAAAACAAGTACATAAAGTATATCAATGTATGTAGTAGTGTATTGTTTGTAATGCTGATAAGTGTGGCACTGACCTATCATGTGGTGGTGCTGTATGTGTATCCCATCGCTATAGCCAGCTTATATTTTTCCAAAAAGCTGAATATATTTGCCACGGCGCTTACGGTTGTGGGAACTTCTGTAGGACAGCTGCTTGCTTTTTATCTTCCTACGCAGAAGGATGATAATTTCACGGATTTGTATGAAACCATTGTCTGGGGGATTGTACCCAGAGCAATAGTGCTTATTGCGATAGCCATTATTTTTACTATGCTGTGCTCTAGAACAGTGACATTGCTTGGTAAGCTGACAAAGGCAACGAAGGAGCTGACCCATTATCATGAGGAAATGGTCATGGGCTTTGCTACACTGGTGGAGAATAAGGACGGCAGTACAGGGGGGCATATTA